>JBDTTK010000101.1:0-9485 GCA_039930685.1 Bryobacteraceae bacterium
ATGATGACCGCTTCGAAGGAAAACGGACGCGAAGGCCGCGTCTTCGTTACCCGAACCAAAGACGGCGGCAAGACCTGGGACTTCGTTTCGTGGATCGGGCCCGAGCCCGCCGGCTTCTCGATCATGCCTTCTTCCGTCCGCCTTTCTCCCAACCGCATTCTCACAGCGATCCGGCGCAAAGAAGGCCCGGATCACTTCATCGACGCCTGGGTGACCGACGACAACGGCAAGAGCTGGAGGTTCTTGAACAAACCCGTCGAAAGCACCGGCGGATCGGTGGGTAATCCGCCGAGCATGATCAAGCTGAAGGACGGCCGTCTCGTGATCACCTACGGATATCGGTCAGCGCCGTACGGTATGCGCGCCAGGATCAGCACCGATCAAGGCCTGACCTGGGGCGCCGAGATTATCCTCCGCGACGATGCCGGAACCTGGGATCTCGGATATCCGCGAACCGTCCAGCGCGCGGATGGCAAAATCGTCACGATCTACTACTTCAACGACGAAAAGGACAAGGAGCGGTACATCGCGGCGACGATCTGGGATCCGCGCTAGCGGACGACCCGCACCACGTTTGAATACGCCGACTCGCCGTGTGCATTGATCGCTCGCATTCGGTAACACACGACGTCGCTGACCGGCTTGGCGGCATCCGTAAACCGCCCTTCTAACGGCAGGGTCGCGATCCGGTGCCATTGCCCGGAGTTCCCCGCCCTGCGCTCCACTGCGACTTTAGTGGCGTCCGTCCCGTGCAACTCCCATGTCAGCGAAACTCCAGCCGCCGAGGCCTGCGCCCTGAGTCCGCTCGGAGCCTCCGGCAGCACCGGCCAATCGAAGTACGATGCGTCGGCGATCGCCATCACGCTATCGCGAACAGGAATCGCTTCGAGCACATCGGAGGTTCCGGATTTCCAGGTCAACGGCGTGATTGCTCCCGAGACCACGTCGACGAGTACGGGATTGCGGATGCCCGCGCCCTTCATCGTGAGCGTCACGAATAACGGCGGAAACGCTCCTCCGGGCACGCTGTGTGCGGCCATCCAGTATGCAACGATCGCCTTGCCGTTCTTGTTTCGGAAGCCGTATTGCAAGTAGGGCGTATTCCCGCCGCTTGGCAGTTCCGGAGCCCGGTCTACCGACAGCTTGATCTCCGGATCGACGTACGTGTCCGAGAAGAGCGCATTCGTATTCTGCAGCGCGTAATAAACCGGGCGCGGCGTAAAGTCGTCCGGCAGATTCCGCAAACCGTGGATGAACCCGAAGTCGTCGTACTCATTGCCGTCAACTCCCGCCGCCAGCAGCCACACGAATGTGCGCACGCCAGCCACGTGGTTGTAGAGCATGCCCCGCGGAAGGTATTTTGCCTGCACGGATTCGTCGGACCCCTTCCACGCCGGAATCGAATTGAACTCGTCATCCCAGAATTCGATGCCCTTCCGGATGCCCGGATAGCTCCTGACGAACTCGCGCAATTTGGCAGGCGAATCCGTGCCGTACGCGCCGTAGTCCATCGACTCCGGATGCATGTTTTGGCCGTATCCCGGGTACGTGTGATACGCGAAGATGTCAATCTGCGAGGCGCAGTTGCATGTGTCGAGGGCGCGCTTGGTCCAATCCATGATCGGATCCGCCTGACCGCCGTAAATCACCTTGGCGTTCGGATCCGCCTCGTGGATCGCCGGCGCCACCGCGGCCAGCAAGCGTCCGTAATCCTCGGGATTACCCCACGGATTCCAATAGCCGATGTCCTGCTCGTTCCACAACGCGTAGTAGTGAATGCGCCCTTTGAAGTGATTCACCATCCACTTCACGTATCTGACGAACGCCGCGATCTGATCCGGCGTGGTCGGCGGCCAGAACACCGAATCGATGCTGCGGTCGTCGTTATGAAAGCTGCCGGGCTTGGGCGTGATCTGGTCGGGCTTCTTTCCGCCGGGGCCGGTGTACATCGGATTTCCGTAAATCAACTGCACTTGCACTTTGACGCCGTTCTCGATGAGTGAATTGACATAGTCGTCCACTTCTGGCGCCATCGCGAGCACACCGCGCTTCTGCTCCACCCAGTCCCAGCTTGTGTAGTCGGAACTGTTCTCGTATTGGCCGATCCGGATCCAATTGAAGCCGGCATCGAACATACGCGTCCACCACCAGCGATTCCAGGGAAGATAGGGATCGCGCGGAAGATCGGAATTGATACCGAATCCGTTCTCAACCTGCGAGGATCGCTTCGGCGGAACATGAGTCGGCAGTTTCGCGGGCGGCTGGGCCGAGAGCAATCCGGCGCCGATGCATCCCACAATCCCGGACACAGCTATGCAATCACGAAACCAGCGGAGTCGCATCTTGATGGCAGTGTATCAGCCGCATTCCGGGGCGGAGCGACCGGCAGGACGCAAGTGGGTAGGGCATCTTTCTCCAACCCCATCGACGACTCGCTTCGTCGAAGCAATCTCCCCACCCGGATGGCTCCCCGACCGGTCGTTAAGCAATCAGCCTACACTCGCCCGCAACTCGGAGCTATCTGTTTTCGGCAGTTCCTGAAACGCCTCCCCTAAAGGAGGCGCTGTTCATCCCGTGCGTCAATCCATCTGATGGGGCGGAGGCGCAGCGCGCCGGACCGGATCGTCGGCGTATTGGATCATCGCCATGAAACCGAAGTCCATGTGCAGCTGTTGATGGCAATGGAATAGCGTCGGACCGGGATTGTCGGCGACGAAATCCGCGTCCACCTGCGAGCGCGCCGGAACGACGACGACGTCCTTGACGAGACCCGACGTCGGGCGTCCGGCAAAGCGCACCAGTTCGAAGGAGTGCCGGTGCAAGTGAACCGGGTGCGGCTCGTCGCTCTGGTTGTCAAAGCGTAGCCGGTATCGGCGGCCCGTCCGCACATACAACGGATCGTTCTTCGGATACGGCTTGCCGTTTACGGTCCAGTTGTCGACCCAGCGCGCGCCCATGAATTTGTGGCGGAACACGAGCGGAAGCAACTCGACATCCGGGTCTGGTTCCTTTGCCTCGCCGCCGAACTGCAGATAATCCCAGACCGACTTAGGCGGCGGCGTCCATACAGGTGCGCCGGTGCGATCGGTGTACTCCACAACGATTCCGAGTCCGTCGCCGCGGACGTCGTCGTCGGTGTCGCCCAGAATCCAGACACCAGGCGCGTCCATCGACACAAGGGCGTCGACGCGCTCGGCAGGCGCGAGGTCAAGGACATCGACGGTTTTCGGAGACGGAACCGGATTCCCATCGAGCGCGAGCACCGTGAACTTGTGGCCCGGCAGCGCCAGTCGATGCCCGAGCGTCGCATTTGCGTTGACGATGCGCAGCAGTACTTTCTGTCCCGGCTTCACCCGAATCGGCTCGCCGTGGCCGAGCATCCGGCTGTTAATCGAATAGCTCTTGTACATCACCTCGAGCGCGTCCTGCATCCCATTCATGGTTCCGAAATACGGATCCCATCCATGAAGCGCGAGGAAGATTTCCTGATCGAAGCGCCCAGGTTCTCGCTTGGGCTCGATGTAGAACAATCCGAATTGGCCCGTGTACGTACTGCGCGAGAGATTCCGCTGCGCCATCGCGTGCGTGTGGTACCAGCGCGTACCGGACGGCTTCGCCGTGAAGGTGTAGCGGCGGGATCGACCCGGCGCCACCGGCGGCGTCCCCTCCTCCATCGATCCGTCCACCTCCGGCGGAATGTGGAGTCCATGCCAATGGACCAGTTCCGGAATCTTGGTGTTGTTCGTAACCTCAACGGTGACGGACTTGCCCTCAGGCACACGGAACAACGGTCCCGGTGCAATACCGTTATAAGCGATCGTCGAAACGGTCTTACGCGGAGCCAGTTCCAACCGCAATGGCGCAATTCGCAAGCTCAGATCCGGCTTGCTAAGGGGTTGTGCGCCAAGAAGACCGGCTGACCCTCCCCAGGCCAAGCGTTCCACAAATTGCCTGCGATTCATGCCCAGGCTTCGAGTATACCGAGGTCGATCAGGCGGGACCGGCCGGGATCGAAGAGATCAACACTGTTGGTCAGAGCAGGAACCGAGGCTTGGTCGGAAATAGAAAAAGCGGCGGGCCGAAGCCCGCCGCCTTTCTTGCTTAGGTTAAGAGATACGGTTGCGACCTAAAAGTCGTACCGCAGAGCCATCTGCATGGTGCGCGTGGTGCCACCGATTGTCGACGAGAACTTGCCGAACGTAGCCGGCGTGTTCAGGTTGACGGTCGGCGTGGCGAATGCCGGGTGGTTCGGAAGGTTGTAAGCCTCCGCCCGGAACGTGACGGCATGGTTCTCCGTGATCCGGAACTTCTTGATCAGCGAAACGTCCACGTTGCTGTATACCGGTCCGCGGAACGCGTTGCGTCCCGAATCTCCGATGAAGCCGGCCGCGACGTTCTGATTAAAGCCGGCGATTTCGGCGGCGCTAAACAGATATACGCCGTCGCCGCGCTTGTCCAGGCCACCGATGTTTCGGTCGCCCGTGTAATTGGCCCAGGCCGCACCGCTGTACGGACCCGTGGCGCGCTGCGAACTTACGGTGAAGACCGAGCCGCTTTGCGCGACGAACAGGGCACCGATGTCCCATCCACCGATGAGCGTATCCGCCCAGCGGGGCATGTCGCCGCCGAGTTTCTTGCCCTTGCCGATCGGCGGGGTGAACGTGACCTGCGCATTGAAGGACTGCGGCTTGTCGAAATCGCCGCGCGCCTTGTTTAGTCCGATGTTAAAGTTATCGATCGGAGCCGTGAAGCCATTGCCCTCGACAGTAATGTTGTCGAGCGAGTGGCTCCAGGTGTAATTTGCGGACATGCGGAGCATGCCGGTCTGCCGGCGGATGCTCAACTGGAGCGCGTCGTAGTAGCTGCGTCCGTCGTTAGAACCGTAGCGCAGGCTACCGTACTGCGGGTAGTTGCGCAGATAGAACTGGCTCACGCCGGCGGCCGCGTACTTGGCGTTCTGATTGACGTCGACCGACTGGGCCGCCGTACCCACCGCACCCGTAGAAACCGTCGTTGCGCCGCCGACGCCGGTGATGGCGGCCGCGGGCGTCCCGAAGATCTTCACGAGGGTATTGGTGCCCGAAACCGGGGTCCCCGTCTGGAAGGCCTGGAGTTCCTTAAAGTCCTTCAAGAAGCCTTCGTAAACACGCGACTGGTTAAGGTCATACTGCATGAACAGTTTCACGCCGCGGTTGCCGACGTATCCTGCTTCAAAGACCGTGTTTCGGGCTACTTCGCGCTGGATGGACAAGCCATACTGCTGCACGTAGCCGGACCGCAGGTTCGGATTGAACACAACGACAGTCTGCGAGCGGTTGCTGACCGGAAGGGTCAGAACCGGCGCGCCGGAGACGGACGGCAGAGCGATCGAGTCGCGCAGCCGAACGTCGGTCGTGCCGCTGTTGTTCGGGCGCGTCACACCAGTGGTCACAAAGCCCGGCGTGCTGCCGTCGGCCGCCGATACGGTGGCACCGATGTTTCGGTCGTAGTAGATGCCATAGTTTCCGCGGATAGCGGTCTTGCCGTTGCCGAACACGTCCCACGCAAAACCGAAGCGCGGTGCGATGTTGTTGAAGTCCGTCGGAGCGTACGTGTTCGTCTTGACGACCGACAGGTCGCTGAGCTGATTCACGTAGTTGAGCTGGCTGACCTTGTCGAGCGTCCCCTGAAGCGAATCGCGCTCGTGCGGAGCGTTGTAGATGTCGTACCGGAAGCCGACGTTGATCGTCAGGTTGCGGCGCACTTTCCAGTCGTCCTGCACGAAGTAGCCCTGCTCAAACAACGTGAAGTTGCGGAGACGGGTGGTGCCCGCCGGCAGGAACGTCGTCAGATCGCTGTTGAACGTCGTGGTGATCTGGTCGACGCGGCCAAGCAGTTCGTTGTAGAGGTTCTCGAAACGCGTGCGGTCCGTAGAGCCAAGGCCGGCGGGTCCGACCGTAGAGGGCGGCGTGTTGCCGTTGGCGCTGCGGCTGAACGTGATGTTCGGATAAATGCCGGCATCGTTGTAGCCGTATTGCAGCGTGTGGCGGATGTTGGCGCCGAACTTCAGCGTGTGATTGCCCTTGATCTTGGTGAAGTTGTCTGTGAACTCATTCACCGGAGAGTTGCGGCCCTGGGGGAACGCGGTCGCGATCGGATCGGTGTAGTCGTTCGAGATGATCGACGGACCTGCGACGCGAGGCCGGAAGAAAATGACGGAGGCGCTCTGATGGCCGGCGCGGAATTCGTTGACCGTCGTCGGGGAAAGGTTCCAGTCGGAACCCACCGAGTAACCCCAGCGAGTTCCACCCTGCGTGCCGGTCGGCTGACCGGGGAAGGTCGAGTCGACGTTGTTCAGTGCATCGTACGACGTGTTGGTCTGGTAGCTCCAGCGCAGGAACACGTGGTGGTTGGGCGTGATGTTGTGATCGCCCTTCGCGGTCCACTGCTGGTTCGACGAAGGCGTCGGATTGTTGAAGCGGTAGCCCTGCGTGTTCAATCCATCACCGAGATCGGTGTTGTTCGGCAGCGGAAGCAGATCGAGCGACTGCGCTTTCACGGTCGGATCGATGCCCAGCTTGCGCGGATCGTTCGCGACGATGTCGTAGCTCTGCACGCCCGCCGATGTGTTCCACCGGAAGATGCCGGCTTTCGCCTGCGCCGACAACACGGTGCGGTTGCGGACCGTTTCCTGCAGCGTCTTTTGCCGCTGAAGGTTAAAGAAGAAGAACGTCTTGTTGCGGATCACGGGTCCGCCGATCGAACCGCCGTAGGTGTTCTGGATGTACTTCGGAACTTTGCCGCCCGACTGGTTGTTGAAGAAGTCGTTCGCGTTGAGCGCCGTGTTGCGGAGGTACTCGAAAAGTCCGCCGTGGAACTGGTTACTTCCCGAACGCGTGATCAGTTCAACCTGCGCGCCCGCGCTGCGTCCGTACTCCGCCTTGCCGGCGGTGGTGACGACGCGGAACTCACCGATCGAATCGGTGTTGTTCGAGGTCAGCGAAAGACCAAGGCGAGGAACCAGCGAGTCGTTCACGTCGATGCCGTCGAGCTTCGAGTTGTTCGATCCCTGCCGGTTACCGTTCACGTGGGAGAACGTCGAGTCGCCGGGGTTGACCTGTACGCCGGGCTGGAAGGCCGCGAGGATAATCGGCGAGCGTCCGAGCTGCGGCAGCGTGTCGATGTCCCGCATGTTGATGGCGCGTGCGACCTGCGAATCGGTCGTCTGCACGCTGACCGTGTTGGCCTGTACTTCAACGCTTTCCGTGGTCTGACCAACTTCGAGCTTCACGTTCTGCGCGAGAATTTCCGCGACGTTGAGTTCGATGTTTTCGATCACGGTCTTGCGGAAACCCGGAGCTTCCGCAGTCAGGTTGTACATACCCGGCTGCAAGGACGGGAACGTATAGTTTCCGTTTGCGTCGGCGGCTGCTTCGGCGCGGCCCTGCGTCTTTTGATTGACAACCGTAATCTTCGCGGTCGGAATCACTGCGCCGGTTTGATCCTGGATCGTTCCCTGAATACGGGACGATGCCGTTTGGCCAAACATGGATGTGGCCAGAAGGGCCAGCAAAGTGAGTGCACTAAACACTCTTTTATGGAACATGCGAATCTCCTTTACCCAGAACACTTTTGCCTGGTGATGAACACACCAGGCCTACTCACCCACAGGCGCTCCGTGCCCACGCGGACGGAGACAACTGCGAGCGGGCAGACTTCGGCTGAACGAGAAAAGAAGGATGGCGCAAACCTCGTGCCCCAACAGCACGAAGAATGCTACAAGGCTGACCCTTTCCCCTGAACTGCGAACCCTGACCCGCAGATAGAGCACTACGCCCCCACTTATGCCCGTAGGTAGCGCGTTCTCATCGAAACACTAAAGTGAGTCCCGAAAAACAAAACTGCGAATAGACAGTGAGCGGACCCCAACAAACAAAAACAGACTTGGGGATAGTAGTAACATATCTGTCATCTCCAAGCAAGCAAAGTTGGATTAGAAAACATTCATGACGAACGCGGTTAGCGCGTAGCGGCGCGAGCGGCTTATGCTAAGTCCTGGATGCTTACACGCCGCCGTTTCGCATCAACGCTTGCCGCGTCGATTTCGTCCGCTCCGATTGCAAGCTCCGCCGGGTCGCCGGTGGCGCCCAATATTCTGTGGATATCTTGCGAAGACATCGGACCGCACCTCGGGTGCTACGGCGATACATACGCCACCTCTCCGCATCTCGACGCCTTCGCCGCGCGCAGCCAGCGGTATTCCTACGCGTGGTCCAACGCGCCGGTGTGCGCACCCGCTCGAACAACGGTCATCAGCGGACTCTACGCCCCGTCGACCGGCAGCCAGCACATGCGATCGCGGACGCACCTTCCCGCGGGCATTAAGATGTTTCCGCAGTATTTGCGCGAAGCCGGCTACTACGCGTCGAACAATGCGAAGGAAGACTACAACCTAGAGAAACCCGGCCAGGTCTGGGACGATTCAAGCAAGCAGGCGCACTGGCGGAACCGCGGCGACCGGCCGTTCTTCTCGGTCTTCAATCTGGAGATCACCCACGAAAGCAAAATACGGACACGGCCGCACACCTGGAAACACGACCCCGCGAAAGTCCGAGTGCCTGCGTACCATCCGGACACGCGCGAGGTCCGCGAGGACTGGGCGCAGTATTACGACAACATCACGACGATGGATGGCCAGGCCGGACGCCTGCTCGCCGAGCTCGAAAAAGACGGCCTTGCGGATTCGACCATCGTGTTCTTCTGGGGCGACCACGGATCCGGCATGCCGCGCAGCAAGCGTGTCCCATGCAATTCCGGATTGCAGGTTCCGCTGCTGGTCCACGTGCCGGAGAAATGGCGCGCCCTCGCGGGCGATGCCTACAAACCCGGTTCCGCTTCGGATCGACTGGTGAGCTTTGTCGATTTCGCGCCAACCATGTTGAGCCTCGCCGGCGTGAAAGCGCCTGCGCAATTTCAGGGTTCCGCATTTCTTGGGCCGCAAACCAGCAGGGCTCCTGAGTACCTCCACGGATTTCGTGGCCGCATGGACGAACGCTACGACATGGCGCGCTCGATCCGCGACCGGAAATTCGTCTATGTCCGCAACTACATGCCGCAGCGAATTCCCGGCGCGCACATCGACTACATGTTCGAGACGCCGACCACACGCGTATGGAAGAAACTCTACGACGAGGGAACACTCGCGCCGCCGCGGACGTACTTCTGGGAGAACAAGCCGGTCGAAGAACTATACGACCTGGAAAACGACCCCGACGAGGTTCACAACCTCGCCCCGCTTGAGGAGCATCGCGAAACGCTCGATCGTATGTTTACCGAACAGCAGCGCCATGCGGCCGAGATCCGCGACCTCGGCTATCTGCCGGAAAGCGAAATACACCGCCGTGCCGCCGGAGCCGCGCCCTACGACCTCGGTCATGACAACGTAAAATACCCGCTCAGCGAGATCATGGCCGCCGCCGAGCAGGCCGCCTCCCGCTGCTCCTGGG
>JBDTTK010000102.1:0-9395 GCA_039930685.1 Bryobacteraceae bacterium
GGCGTCGTCAATCTGCCGATCGCCCGCGCGATGGAGCTGTTCGCGCAGGAGTCGGCCGCCGGACAGCCGTTCTACCCGACCGCTCCCGTGACGCCGAAACCGGAAGATCCGACGTCGGCCAACGGAGGCGTCAATACGTCGCCGACCGCTCCCGGAGCGGTTCCGGCGCCTGCCGGCGCAGCGCCCGCAACCCCTGGGGCAACCCCAGGGGCAACCCCAGGATCCGCGATGCCGGCGGCGGCGCCCGCGGCTAGTACACCAGGAGCGCACGAAGCGGCATCCAAACATTAGGAGGGATCCGGAATCAGTTTCCGGAGGAAGTATCCGGCAAGGGCCGGCTAGCAGTAGGAAGTTGTACCAAATGATTACCAAGTCGACAATTCGGACCACGGCCATTCTGGCAGCGGCTCTCGCCCTGGCGAGCGTCGCACGCGCGGACCAGCCTCTGCCACCGATCCTTGAGGGGATCGGCGTCGACGAGAAGCTCGGTCAAACCATCGACCTCGATCTCACCTTCACCGCCGAGAACGGCTACCAGAAGGCTCTCCGCGAGTATTTCCACAAAGACCGCCCGGTCATTCTGAATCTCGTGTATTACACCTGCCCGATGCTCTGCAATCTGGTGCTCAACGCCCAGACGTCGGTGCTCAAGCAGATCCCGTGGATGCCTGGCGAGGAGTTTGAAGTCGTCACGGTCAGCATCAATCCCGGCGAAACCTTCGACCTCGCGCAGAAGAAGAAGGCAGTCTACCTCAGCGAGTATGACCGTCCGGCGCCGGGCTGGCACTTCCTCTCGGACTATGAGGACCACGCCAAGAAACTGGCTGCGCAGATTGGCTTTCATTACCGCTGGGATCCGAAGCTCGACCAGTTCGCGCACCCCGCCGTCATCATGGTGCTCACGCCGGACGGCAAGATTTCGCGGTATCTCTACGGCATCAAGTTCAAGCCGCTCGACGTTCGCCTGGCGTTGACCGAAGCGGCGGCCGGAAAGTGGTCGCAGACCCTCGACCGCATCCTGCTGTTCTGTTATCACTACGATCCGCAAACGCACTCCTACACGATGTTCGCGACCAATGTGATGCGGACCGGCGGCGTCTTCACGGTCCTGCTGATGGGCTTCTTTATCTGGCGCATGTTGCGCCGCGAGCAGGCACGCTCTCGAATTTCCGCCGCGGGCGTTGGTCCCGCCGGCCCCGCCGCGCCGGACGCGCGGCCCAGTGTCTCTGAATCGGTTGTATCGGAAAAAGGTATGGTACCGGCAAAATGAGTTGGCTCCGCGACATGATGCTGCCCCTACAGGGCTCCGAGTATTCGAAACAGGTAGACGATCTCTACATGTTCCTCGTGTGGCTCAGCGTGTTTTTCTTCGTCCTGATCGGCGGGCTGATTTTCTATTCCGTTTGGAAGTTCCGGTACAAGCCCGGCGTCGTAACGCCGCACATTACCGACCATGCGGTGCTCGAACTTACTTGGAGCGTTGTACCGCTGCTCATCTGTATCGGGATTTTCTTCTGGGGACTCAAAGGCTACATGAACTACAGCGTGGCCCCCGGCGATTCGCTGGAGATTCAGGTCAGCGGACGCAAGTGGTCCTGGGCATTCGAGTATCCGGACGGAACCCGCTCGCTCGGCGAAGCGCACATTCCGGTGAATAAGAACGTTCGCTTCGTCATCACCTCAGAGGACGTGCTGCACGACTTCTGGGTCCCCACGATGCGCGTCAAGCACGACGCGATTCCGAACCGGTACGTCTCGGTCTGGTTTAACGCGACGAAGGAAGGCGAGCACCTGGTGACCTGCGCCGAATATTGCGGAAAAGATCACTCTAAGATGCAGGCCAAGCTGTTCGTCGAAAGCGAAGAGAAGTACAAGGAATGGCTGGCTACCGGCGGAACCGAGTGGAAAAACTATACGCCCGCCCAGTGGGGCAAGCTCCAGTGGGAAGCCAAAGGCTGCAATAGCTGCCACAACCTGGACGGAAGCAAGAACCAGGGTCCGAGTTGGAAGGGCATCTGGGGCAAGACCGAGAAGTTCGCCGATGGCGGCAGCGCCGTCGTCGATGAGAACTATATCCGAGAGTCGATTTATCAACCCCAGTTGCACATCGTGCAGGGATATGAGCCGGTCATGCCGACCTTCCAAGGCCTGGTCAAGGAACCGGACATGCGCGGGCTGATCGCGTTTATCAAGTCCATGAAGGACCAGTAAGGAAATCGGCGGAGTGATATGGGTTTAGGATTGGAAAAAGGAAAGGCAAGAAGATGGCTGATGTAATCGCTTCTCCTGGATCAAAAATTGGGGGCCATGGGCGGCCGGTAAATTACCTTACTCCCACCGAGGACGGTTTTTTTGCGAACGTCTGGTCCTGGATGACCACCGTCGATCACAAGCGGATCGGCGTGATGTACCTCGCGAGCGTGATGGCCGCATTCGGACTCGGCGGATTTTTCGCCCTGCTCGTCCGGCTATACCTGCTGACTCCCGACCACAAGCTCATGGCCGGCTTCATGGACTCGGAGGCATACAACCGCGCCTTCACCATGCACGGCGCCGTCATGGTCTTCCTGTTCATTATTCCGTCGGTGCCCGCCGCGCTCGGCAACTTCGTGCTGCCGCTCATGCTTGGCGCGAAGGACGTCGCGTTCCCGAGATTGAATCTGGCCAGCTACTATCTGTACGTCACAGGCGCGATTATGGCCGTCATCACGCTCGTCAAGGGCGCGGTCGACACGGGCTGGACGTTCTACACGCCGTACTCGACGACCACCAGCGGACCAGTCACGTGGATGACCATGGCCGCGTTCGTCCTCGGCTTCTCGTCGATCTTCACCGGCATCAACTTTATCGCGACGGTCCATAAACTGCGCGCGCCCGGTATGGGTTGGTTCGACATGCCCCTGTTCGTTTGGGGCATTTATGCGACCGCCATCATTCAGGTGCTCGCGACGCCGGTTCTCGGAATCACGCTCGTGCTGCTCGCCCTTGAACGCACCTTCCAGATCGGCATCTTCGACTCGCGCATCGGCGGCGACCCGGTTCTGTTCCAGCACTTTTTCTGGTTCTACTCGCATCCGGCGGTCTACATCATGATTCTGCCGGGCATGGCGATTATCTCGGAGATCATTCCGACCTTCTCCCGTAAAGTCATTTTCGGCTACCGGGCCATCGCGTTCTCGTCGATCGCCATCGCGCTGATCAGCTTCATCGTGTGGGGCCACCATATGTTCGTCAGCGGCCAGTCGCAGCTTGCGACGGTCGTGTTCAGCTTCATCACCTTCCTCGTCGCGATTCCGTCAGGGATCAAGGTGTTCAACTGGGTCGCCACCATGTGGCGCGGGAACATATCGCTCGAAACGCCGATGCTGTATGCGATCTCGTTCCTGCTGCTCTTCACGATCGGCGGACTCACGGGCATCTTCCTCGGCGCGCTTTCGACCGACGTCCACCTGACTGACACGTACTTCGTGGTCGCGCACTTCCATTACGTCATGATGGGCGGAACCGTCATCGCCTTCATCGGCGGCATCCATTACTGGTGGCCGAAGATGACCGGCCGGATGTACAACGAGAAGCTCGGCGCCATCGCCTGCGCACTCGTGTTCATCGGCTTCAACGTGACGTTCATGAGCCAGTTCTTTATGGGCAGCATGGGCATGCCCCGCCGCTATGCAAATTACCTGCAGCAGTTCCAACCGCTGCATGCGTTTTCGACCTTCGGATCCTGGATCCTGGCCGCGGGCTTCCTATTGACGCTCGGCTATCTGTGGGCGTCGCTGCGCAGCGGTCCGTATGCGCCCGATAATCCCTGGGGCGGGACTACCCTCGAATGGCGGACCCAGTCTCCGCCGATCACGCACAACTTTGAAGATCAGCCTGTCGTAACCGAAGCGCCGTATGATTACCGGCCCGGAAAGGTTCACGCCTAAATGAGCTCAACCACCGTAGACCTTCACGGTCATGGCAGCCACGGCGAGGAGCATCCTCACGATCCGCACCATCAGCATCACTTCAAAACGATGGAGCAGCAGTTCGATGCCTCTAAGATCGGCATGTGGCTGTTCCTTGCAACCGAAGTGCTGCTGTTCGGAGGCCTGTTCGTCGGCTTCGCGATGATGCAGAGCCGGTATCCGCAGGACTTCTTCGAGGCGCACCATCACCTCGATAAGAACCTTGGATTCCTCAACACCGTCGTCCTGCTGATTTCGAGCTTCACGATGGTGATGGCGGTGCTAAGTTCTTCGCGCAGCCAGAAGAACAAGACCGTCATCTACCTGCTGCTGACCATCCTCTGCGCGTGCATCTTCCTGGGCGTCAAGTATGTGGAGTATTCGGCGAAGATTGAGCACGGACTCCTTCCCGGCAACTTGTTCACCAACCACGAAGCGCCTCCCGGCAGCCATCAGTTCGTGTTCTTCAGCTTTTATTTCATGATGACCGGTTTGCACGGATTCCATATTCTGTGCGGCATCATCGCGCTCAGCTGGATCACCTGGCGCGCCCATAAGGGCGAATTCTCCGCTGCCTACAACACACCGGTTGATCTGGTGGGACTGTACTGGCACTTGGTCGATTTGATCTGGATTTACTTGTTCCCGCTGCTGTACCTGATTACCTGAGAGGCTGACACCGAGTACCATGAGTGAACCAACCGCACACGCACACGCCGACCACGGTCATGAAGCGCACGCGCACCACGGACCGAAGCATCCGACGCGCACGTTCATCATTACTTTGCTCTGCCTTCTGACGCTTACGGTGATTACGGTCGCCGCCTCCAAGGTGGATTTCGGGGCGGGGAACATCGTGATCGCGCTGTTCATCGCGACCGTGAAGGCGAGCATCGTCGCCGTAATCTTCATGCACCTGCGCTGGGATAAACCGATCAACGGCGTCTTAGCGATGGCAGGATTCCTGTTTTTAGGCATCATGCTGCTTTTCTGCCTGTTGGATTTCGACACCCGGAAAGACGCGATTCCACAGAATCTTCCGGTCAAGATGGCTCCTCCGCCAACTTCGGCGGCCGCTCCCGGCGCGATGGCTGCGCCTGCCGCTGCACCCGCCGAGCATCACTAGAAGCGGTGATTTCGGGATAAAGCAGCCATCCTGAACGGCTACTTCAAGAGAGTGGACCGAGTTGCAAAATACAAAAGGGCCGGAGCGCTCAAACGCTCCGGCCCTTTCTGTTCTAACTTGTCCGTCGGACTCGTTATCTCATCCCGAACAGCCGAACTTTCGGCTTGCGAGAAGTCCATCTGGCCTTCTGATAGAAGAACTCGACCCCTTCGATCGCGCGTCGCTCGCCCGGCAAATCGATCACCCGGGTCTGGCCGCCTGCCGGAATGCGCTGGCGGATCTCGATCGGCTCGGATCGCCCGTTGCCGTAATGGATCACGACCCGATTGAACTCAATCGCGCCACCCTGCACTTTCATTTGAATTGCCCGGAAGCGTCCATCCCGCGCACCGACCCGAATCAGATCGTGATCCACAAGTCCGTCTACGTTGGACTCTCCCAGGTACTCCCATCGGCCGCGGGCTTCCATGACTGCGGCGGGCGTCACGCTGAGCAGCAGCCCTATCAATCCGAATTTCGCTACTAATCGCCTTGATTTGTTCATAAGTTTGTTCCCCCTTCATCTTCTCTCTGGCGAGACCGTAATCTACGCAACACTGTGCTCGGTCTCCGACTGAATTATCGCGTGCTTCTATCCTGGTCGCAAACCTCTCCCGACAACCACGTGAACCACGCACTCGTCCAAATCCGGCAATCCACCCCAAATTCCGCTTTCCGGACAGAAACCGCAGAGGCCCACGCTAAGATAGAGTCGATGAAACATCTACTTGTTGCAGTTCTTTCTCTCCTTTTGTTGGCAACCGCCCTGACGGCGGCCGCGCCCACCAGCGTCATTCACTTCATCAACGTCAAGTGGAAGGCCGACGCGAAACCTGAACAGATCCAAGCCGTTCTCGATTTTGTCCATATGCTGCCGTCCAAGCACGTAGGCGTGAGCCGGGTTTGGACCAAGAACGTCAAGTACCAGGGCCAGGATGGATTTAAGCAGGCCATCGTCGTGGAGTTTGAGAGCCAGGATGCCCTCAAGAAATGGGCCGATTCTCCTCTGCAAGCGGAGTGGTACAAGCTTTATCTCCCAATCCGCGAGGAGAGCGCCACGCACGACATCACGAACTAGACAATCGCAGATTACACCCCGACAAGAAACGAAACCTCCGCTGGACCGAAGTCCAACGGAGGTTTTTCTGCGGACCCCTGATTTGTCCCACAGATCTTAGTTCTTCAGAATACGAATCCCGCCATTCGAGGTCGACAGATCCAGCATCGGACCGCCGCCTCCGATATTCCCTTCCAGATGATGCTTTGAAATGGATCCAACGGTGGTCACGCCGAAATCCGTCGTGATCGACGAGTTGGACGTGTGCGCCCGGACCCGCGCGTTGGCCGCCGCCGGCAGCCGTACCGTGATCGAGGAATTGGACGAATCCGCCCGGACTTCCTGCATTGTGTCCAGCGTCAGATCGATTCCGCCGTTCGAGCTATGGAGCGTGATCGGATGTGTCGAATCGCCTCCGCGCAGGCTTGCCCGAATGGAGCCGTTCGAGGTGGTCGCCTCGAGGCTCCCTTTGTTGATATCGGCCCGGACGCCGCCGTTCGACGTGTGAACGCGCACCTGGCCGGAAGTCTCGGTGATTTCCACCTGCCCGTTGGTGGTTTCCGCCTCGATGTTTCCCTTGACGCGCGTGATCTTCACCTGGCCGTTGGAACTCTTGAGACGCGATTGACCCTCGACGTCTTCGATGCGAATCGCGCCGTTCGAGCTGACAATCTGATCGAGTACCACGCGATGGGGCACGCGGATCGAATACCGGACGCCCATGTTGCCGCGCATCGTCGGCCGGATGGTCCGCACCCGGATCGCGTCCTTCTGCGCGTCGATATCCACTTTGATCTCCGCCAGGCGCTCCGGGGTACTCGCATACTTGGTGCCGTTGATTTCGACGCTCTCTTTGTCCCAGCCCATGATGTCGACGCTGCCGTTGAAGCCCTCGAGCGAGAGGCGTCCGCCGGCGGACAGCGGGTAGCTGTAGTGGAAGTCGTCCTTATAGCGGTCGGAATCGCCGAAATTGATTTCATCGCAGCCGGTGAGCACGAAGATCAAGGCGGGAATGGCCAGCTTCCAGAGGGACGTTGCGCGTAAGGTCATGGCTTGGGATAGGCTCCTCCCCGATTATTACGTGATTCAGCCGGACAAGTTCCTCGCAAGTTCCGATTGACTTCATTCGGTCGATAGGCGAACATAAGACGAAATCGCCCTTCGCGGTACTCCAATGCACCAGCCTAATGTCCGAATCGCGCTGACAGCCTCGGTCGTCGCGCTTGTCCTCTTTACTCCCGCCGCCGAGTCCCAGACTCAGAATTCCAACACCAGGAAGCCAGCCATGAAGCATAGCGCCACCGGACCGTTCGACGTGAAGTTAACCCCGCAGCAAGACGAGTCGTCCGAAAGTCCGGCCCTCAGCCGAATGACCATCGATAAGCAATTCCACGGCGACCTTGAAGCGGTTAGCAAAGGCCAGATGCTGGCTGCGGGTACCGAGGTCAAAGGCTCTGCCGGTTATGTTGCTATCGAACGCGTCACGGGGACTCTGAGCGGGCGTTCCGGCAGCTTCGTCCTCCAGCACAACGCCACCATGGACCGCGGTGCTCCGTCGCTTAACATCATCGTGGTTCCAGACTCCGGAACCGGGGAGCTTCAGGGCATCACCGGCAAAATGAACATCATCATCGAGGGAGGCAAGCACTCTTACGAGTTCGACTACACGCTTCCCGGCCCGGCGCAGTAGGTTTGCCCGCGTGGCCTCAGCGGACGCCTACCTCTGGTCCGCTGGTCGTTCCCATCACATAGTGGGTGGCGCGGCGCACGTAAAGCTCGCCGCCTCGTCGATGCTGCCCGTGCCCTTGTATTTCGCGACTTGCGGATAGGGGCAAAGCGGACGCGTCCGGTTGGGTCTGCCGTTCGCCACTCGTGCCGCGCGAATGGAATCCGGGGCCGAACCACGTTCCACCCAACCAATTAGTGGGCCGAGCATGTCAAAGGTGCTGGTTCCGACGCCGTCCCCGCAATGGAACATGCCCGGCACCATGAACAGGCGGAAGAAGGCGTCGGTCTGCGGCCCGATCTTCTTTTGGACGCCTTCGTAGTATTCCACTCCCATCCGCGGATTCAGGGCCGGATCCGCCCAGCCGTAGTACATGATGATCCGGCCGCCGCGATTCTTGAAACGCGTCAAGTCAGTGTCGGTGGCGTCCAGGATCTCGTGGATCCATTCGAGGCGGGCGGGGTCTTTGTCGAAATCGAAGTTCAGCAAGGTCATTTTGGAGTTCTTCTCTGGACTCGCCAGGTACTGGAAGAACGTCTCGCCGAACGTGAAGCCGATCGACTTCGGCTGTTGCGTCACGATCCAGGGATCCCAGCCGGGCCGCCCCGCGCCTCCGACGATCTCGGCTCCGACCGGCCATCCAGGGAAGAGCCGCTTGCCGCCACCCATTACGTCGCCATAAATCTTCTCCAGTGTGCCGATTTGTGCTTTGGTGAAGCAGTCGTCACCGTTCGTCTCACCCGAGCAGACCGGAAGGTCTTGCGCCGGCTGGAAGTTGCAGCGCCGCGGATCGTCGATCACGCCGTCGGCAAGGCCGTCGACCGCGTCGCACTTCTTGTAGATCTTATCCGCCAGCAGAGGCAGCTTCGAAGGCGGTATCGGCGCAGCCGCCAGCGCCTGCGCCGTGCAAGCGTACCGTACCATGGTCCCGCTGAAATTGAGCACCGGCGCTCCGACAATGATTCCGTCGAAGTCGTCCGGAAAGCGCTGGGCGAGGATCAGCGCCTGGCGTCCGCCGGTCGAGCAGCCTTCAAAGTACGACTTCTCCTGCGGCATGCCATAGTAGGCCGCGATCAGCTGCTTCGCCGTAACGGCGGTCACGTGGAGTGAGCGGAAGGCGTAGTCATATAGCTTCTGCCGGTTCACTGCGAACGTGCCAAGCGGCTCCATCGTAGAGTCGTGACCGGTATCGGTGCCGGCCCACGCAAAGCCGCGCTGCACGGCGCGAAACCTGGTCGCGATGCGGCCTCGCTGGTCAAACTGCTCGCCCGCGTATCCGCCGTTGCCGGTCATGTAGAACCGCCGGTTCCAGGCGGTCGGCAGGTCCACTTCGAAGCGGACCTCCAGCGGAATCTGCCCGCTGACGCGGCAATGCTCGGGCGCCTCCGAACTCGCGGGAACCAGCACGGCGGTGGCGACCGTGAAGTCATATCCGGTGAGGCTACGCAAATCGGCGCAGCCGATTTTCGGACCGGCGGGCGTTCCGCTGGCGGGGGC
>JBDTTK010000103.1:0-9377 GCA_039930685.1 Bryobacteraceae bacterium
CGGAGCCCGGGGTGTAGATGGCGAAGTCGGCGGCATCGCGCAGGCGCTGAATGCGATCGCCGTCCTCGTCCCAACCGGCCAGGCCCTTTTTCCAAAACTCGGCTTGCTGTGCGGCGAAGGTCCTGGTGTCGAGGCCCTGGTTGCGAGCCTCGTCGGCGTTGACCCAGGGTTCGAAATCGGCGCCGCTGAGTTGCGGAAAGGTCAGCAGGAGGTTGGCCAAGTCGCCCTTCGGATCGATGACGATGGCGGGAATGCCGTCGATGGCGGCTTCTTCGAGGAGCCCGAGACAGAGTCCGGTCTTGCCGCTGCCGGTCATGCCGACACAGACCGCGTGGGTGACGAGGTCCTTTGAGTCGTAGAGAAGATTGGTGCGGTCCTCGGTGTGACGGCCGAGGTAGAAGACGCCTAGCTTTTCGTAATCCTGCATTCCTGGTTATTGTACGAGGGCGCGGTCGGGCGGGGCGCGACAGGCCGGCATGGGCGCAATCCGTCCGCGGCCTTTCGGGGTCGTGGGTCGCGGTAGTCCGCATGGCAAGGATCCCCGCACTGACGAGCCTGTGTGGAAAGAGTTGGAGCCCGCTCCCGTCGCTCGACTACGTCGAGCTTTGGTCGCGGCTCAGAATTTGTCGCGGGGGCTTTCGCGGGGCTGGAGGCTCGTGCTTCGCGGCATTATTGACTGCGCCGCCGGTAAGAAATCGCCGCACTGACGTGCGGGGCTGTAGCCGGGCATTCAGTAATTTGGAGCGCGGCCTTACGGTCGCGCCTCAATGCCGCGCAGCCGTTCAGTAGACCCGCTTCGGTTAGTTTTCGCTGCTGACCCAGTTATAGACGGCGCCGGCGATGGCTGCGCCGATGATGGGAGCGAGCCAGAACAGCCAGAGTTGTTCGATTGCCCAGCCGCCGACGAAGATCGCGGGGCCGGTGGAGCGGGCGGGATTCACGCTGAGGTTCGTTACGGGAATGCCGATCAGGTGGATCAAGGTGAGGCCGAGTCCGATGGGGATGGGCGCGAAGCCCGCGGGCGCGCGTTTTTCGGTGGCGCCGAGGATGATGAACAGGAAGAAGAAGGTCAGAACAATCTCCGCGGTGAGGCATGCGCCGAGCGAATACTGTCCGGGGGAATGTTCGCCGAAGCCGTTGGCGGCGAATCCGCCCGGGTCGAAGCCGGCTTTGCCGCTGGCGATTCCATAGAGGACGCCGGCGCCGGTAATGGCTCCGGCCACCTGGGCAATGATGTATGGAACCAGATCACCGGCGGGAAACCGCTTGCCGACGAAGAGCCCGATGGAGACGGCCGGGTTGAGATGGCAGCCCGAAATATGGCCGATGGCATAGGCCATGGTGAGGACCGTAAGTCCGAACGCGAAGGCGACACCTAAAAAGCCGATGCCAAATCCGGGGAAGGCAGCGGACAGCACCGCGCTTCCGCAACCTCCGAAAACCAACCAAAATGTACCGAAGAACTCCGCGGCAGCACGCTTCGTCATCGACATGAATTCTCTCCGCTTTCTTATTTACCTGATCTCCGCCCAGTGGCATGACATCGGAGGGCGTTCCGAGCATTGTATTTGAGAACGAAGCGTATGAGAAGGGTTTTTTATTTTACATTCCGGCCGCACGGGACCCGTCCGGAGGCGACTCGTTCGTTTCCGTAGGTGGGAAGGCGATGGCGCTATCCTGGGGCACAGATGCGGTCTTCGCAACAGGCAATGCCCGCCTTTGGGCGGTCCGGCGAACGATGGGGATACTGACGATCACCGGTCCGGCCGGATGCCGGGCCACCGAAGTGGCCAGGTTGACAGCGGCCGCGCTGTCGTTTGAGTGCGTGGACGACGTCCTGCTCGCCGGTTGGATGAAGGAGGAGTTCGCGGCGGCGGTCGACGCGCCGGCGCGAGCGTGGCCTGCCATGGCCGCGAGCGTGATCGCGCGCGTCGCGGTGGAGCACCATCTGGTGCTCGCGTTCGACGGGGCGGAGTTCCTGTTTGAGCGGCTGGCGGGGGTGCTGCGTGTCGGCGTTCAGGCGTCGGGAGCGCGGCGGATCGGCAACGTGATGCTGGACGAGCGGCTGGACAGGCCGTCGGCGAAGGCGCACCTGCAGCAGGCGGACGCGGCTGCTTTGGAGACACGCAAGACGCGCTTCGGGCGGGTGCGAGGTAAGTCCGGGTTGTACGATGTGGTCCTTAAAGCGGATCAGCTGGATGCGCAGGCGATGGCGGCGATCATCCGGACCGGGGCGGAGGCGCGCGGTCTGCGGGAGCAGGGTCTGGTGACAGCGGCGGCCGAGGCACAGGTCCAGTTTCAACTGCGACTGCAATTGGCGCGCCACGGCATTACGCCGGCCGGGAAGGTGAATCTGCGGAAGCGCAGCTTTGGGCATCCGAGCGAACAGGTGTTTGCCAATCTGTTGGACTTTTACCGGATCCAGTGGGAGTACGAGCCGCGCAGTTTTCCGTTGCAGTGGGACAAGGACGGCCAAGTGCTCGAGGCGTTTACGCCCGATTTCTATTTGCCGGAATTCGATTTGTACATCGAACTGACGACAATGAAGCAGGCGCTGGTGACGCGAAAGAATCGTAAAGTGAAACTGCTCAAGGCGATCTATCCGCATATCAACATTCAGGTTTTCTACCAGCGCGATTTTCAGGATCTGGTGATGAAGTACGGACTGGCGAGCGCCTAGTCACCCACGCTTGCCGTGAACGACAATAAGGCTGATGGATGCCGCTCTGCCGCCGGGAATGGAACGCGTCTTGTTTACCGAGGCGCAGGTTGCGGAACGCATTCGCGCGGTCGCGGGCGAGATCGACGAGCGGTACCGGGGCCGCGAACTGAAACTGATCGGGGTTCTGAAGGGGTCGGTGTTCTTTCTCACCGCTCTGGCCAAAGAGATCACGATTCCGGTGAAGATCGACTTCCTGGCGATTTCGAGTTTCGGCGGTCCGGCCAAGGATGGGCAAGCGCCCGGTCTGGTGCGGATCGCGAAGGATCTCGACGATACGATTGAAGGCGAAGACGTCCTGCTGGTCGAGGACATCGTGGATACGGGATTCACGACGCGGTATCTTTTGCAGACGCTCGCGGGGCGCGGTCCGAATTCGCTGGGAATCTGCACGTTGCTCGATCGCACGGTGCGGCGGATCGTGCAAGTACCGATTGAGTTCCGCTGCTTTGAGATTCCGGACCGCTTTGTGGTGGGGTGCGGACTGGATTACCGGCAGTTGTACCGCAATCTGGGGTACATCGGGGTAATGAATCCCGAAGGCAAGGCGGCTGGGCGGCCCAGAGCCGGCACTCCACAGATTTCCTCTTGACATTAGTTGTTATAACGACTATTATTGGTTTGTGAGCGGGAAGCTACAAGCCGAGATCCGGCAGTCGAAGCCGTTTGGGTCTATTGAGGAAGAAGCCATCCTGAATCTGGCGAAGACGGCGGATCTTCTCGAGCAACGGATCGAGGCGGTCTTGAAGCCGTTCGGCATCTCGCAGACGCAATACAACGTGTTGCGGATCCTGCGCGGGGCGGGGAAAGACGGTCTCTCGTGCCGGCAAATCGGGGAGCGGATGATTTCGCACGATCCCGATATCACGCGGCTGATCGACCGGATGGAAAAGCCGGGTCTGGTGAGCCGCAGCAGGGAAACAAGCGACCGGCGCGTTGTGGTGGTGAGGATCACGGACGCCGGTTTGAAACTAGTGAAGCAACTGGACGAGCCGTTGGAGAAGTCGCTCAAGGAATCGATCGGTCACGTCGGGCGCGGAAAGCTCGAATCACTGATCGAGGTACTTGAGTTGATTCGTACGTGAGGCTTCGTGCATCCCATAGTCGTTATCACGATCACCGTGATGAGAATTACTGAGAAGGAAGAAGGAGACTGACCATGACTGCAACACAGACCAAATCGACCCCGGTGCCGACCGGCGCGGTTCAATATACGATCGATCCGGCGCATGCGAGCGCGCAATTCAAAGTGCGTCACCTCATGATTGCCTGGGTGCGAGGCAAATTCGAAGGCGTGACCGGCACGGTCGCCTTTGATCCGTCGAACCTGGATGCATCGAAGATTGAGGCCAGGATCGAAGCGAAGAGCGTTAACAGCGGTGTGGACGCTCGCGACGAGCATCTGCGGAGCGCCGACTTCCTGGATGCGGCGAACTTCCCGTCAATCGAGTTCCGGTCCACCAAGATTCGAGCCAAGGGCGACGACTACTTCGCGGACGGCGATCTGACGATTCGCGGCGTCACCAAGCCGGTAACGCTCGCGATCGAGGATATCAGCGACGAAATCAAGGATCCGTGGGGCGGAGTGCGCCGCGGCGCGACCGCCACGACGAAGATCAATCGCAAGGACTTCGGACTGACCTGGAACGCGGCGCTTGAAGCCGGCGGGTTCGCGGTCGGCGATGAAGTGGCGATTACTCTTGAACTTGAACTGATCAAGAACTGAACCGCCGCGAAAAACGGATAAAACAGCAGAAAAAGATGCTTTTGCGGGGCCGCGACTGTGGGGTTTCTCACTCCTTCATGGGAGAATGAGGCAATGGCGTCGCAGTCGCTGGCCCCCGTGATGGAGTATCTGACACGGCACGGCTATGCCACCTTGTTCGCGGTTGTTCTGGCTGAACAGGTCGGCGCGCCGGTTCCTGCCGTTCCGGTTTTACTGGCGATTGGCGCACTACTGGGCGAGCATGGGTTTACAGCGACAGGCGCATTATTGATCGCCGTAGCCGCGTGCTTGCTGGCTGACACGATGTGGTTTCTGATCGGCAGACGGAGAGGCGCGTCGGTGCTCCAACTCCTGTGCAGGATCTCCCTTGAACCGGATTCGTGCGTGAGTTCGTCACGCTACTGGTTTCGCCGGCTGGGCGCCTGGCTGTTGCTGATTGCAAAATTCGTACCGGGCTTAAGCACGGTCGCTCCGCCGATGGCGGCGATTTCGAAGATGGAGATCTGGCGCTTCCTGCTGGCGGATGGACTGGGCTCGGCGCTGTGGGCGGGCGCATTTCTGAGCTTAGGGTATCTGTTCCGCACGGAACTCGAGTACATCGGCGACCTGGCAGGGCGCACCGGGTTTTCGCTCGTTGCGCTTGTTGCGCTCTGGGCGTTATTCAAATGGTGGCAGCGGTGGCGCTTCATCCGAAGCCTGCGGATCGCGCGGCTGAGTCCCGAGGAGTTACTCGAGAGAATTCGCGCGAAGGAGCCTCTGACAATTATTGACCTGCGGCACGCTGTCGAAGTGGAGGCCCATTCTCAAAAGATCGCCGGCGCTATCTGGATTGACCGGGGACGCCTGGATGAGTTGCATATCGACATTCCGCGCGACCGCGACGTCATTCTCTACTGCACTTGACCAAACGAAGCCACTAGCGCCCGTGCGGCGCTACAACTCAAGCGACTGGGAATCACGAGGGTTCGTCCGCTGGACGGAGGGTTCTATTCGTGGCAGGAGCGAGGCTATCCGGTGGAACCGATTTTGGCGGACGAGATCGCGAAGGCGAGCTGACAGGTAACGTGCGGAGCGCTTACGGCTGGGTCTCGGCTGCGCGCGCCACTTGACCGTCTTTCACTACGCGCTCGGATGGCAGCACCACGAGATCGCCTTCCTTGAGGCCGTCCACCTGGGTCCTGGTCACGCTCGCAGCGCCGACGGTGATTTTGCGCCAGTGAATTTTGCCGCCCTCGAGCACGAATACACCCGACTCGCCGCTTTCGCGCCGGAGCACTTCTTTGGGTACGGTGAGGACGTTTTCGACGACCTTGGACCGGATCTCGGCGTTGATGTTGGTGCCGGGGAGCAGTTCGCGTCCGGGATTGTCGATGATGCAGATCACTTCTCCGACCTGGCGCGTGCCGAGGGGAACAACCTGGGTTGGGAGGCGGTCAACGGAGCCCGTCCAGGTTTGCGCAGGGCGGGCATCCCAAGTAATCTGGACCGGCATGCCGACCGCGACGCGTCCCAGCTCCGGCTCGTCGACAAACACGTTGACGCGGACCCGGTCGAGGCGTCCGATGTTGGCGACCAGGTCGCCGCGATTTAGAAAGGCGCCGCGCTTGAGATCGAATTGATAGATGGTGCCTTCGATCGGCGCATGGATCACGCTGAGAGCAATCTTCTCCTCGGCAAGTTTCGCCGCTGCCTGCGCATCATGGAGGCGCGCTTCGGCAGCGGTTTTGTCGGACGAACTCACGAGCGCCTGCCGCCGCTGTTCGAAACCGCGAATCTGCAGTTCGGCACGGTCCAGCCGGTCTTTGGCCGCAATAACTTCGGCGGCGGGCACGGCCTTCTTTTCTTCCAGGCGTTTGAGCGTCTCGTATTCCTTGCGCGCCTGATCGCGATCGAGCTTGGCGCGGTCCAGGCCGCTCGAAATCTCGGCGAGATCGACGGGACGTCCACCTTTGCTTACTACGTCGAGATCCGCGCGAGCCTGAGCGATACGGGATTGCGCGGCCGCGAGGTCGGCGCGCGCGTCGCGGGCATCCAGCTCGATGAGCGGGGCACCGGCGGAGACGAAGCGACCTTTCTCCACGAGAATTTTTTCCACCAAACCCTCGCGATCCGTCCGGGCGGAGGCCCATTCGATCGGCTCGACGCGGCCGTTGGTCGGGAGGGTGCTCACGATGGTTCCGCGCTTCACGGGTGTGACCGGCACTTCGGGCGGACGGGTTTTCCAGGCCGTCAGCCAGGCTATTCCACCCGCGACGACGCCCACCACGATCAGCCAGAAGATTATTCTCTTCATGCTCGGGGGCACTTCACTTTCAGGGCGCCTTCATCGCTCTTGGTCGCGCTTTCATCGCTCTCGGGACGCTTCATCGCTTTCGGGGCCCCGCACAGTAATCAAACAACGCCTGCCATTCGGCGCGCTGGATTTCCCTCGCCGCGGTTTCCGACGGCGAACCCGGTTGGTGCCGCGCGCGCTCGCAGAACGCGACGAACGCGAACGGGTCCCACTTGGCCCAACTGCAGCGGAACTCGGCATCCGGAATCCGTTCGACAATCTTCGAGGCCGCCAGGGACACTTCCTTGAACACGGGATGGGTTCCCAGTTGGCGGAACCAATATCCCGCGTTTCCCGGATCGGGTTCCTGCCTGTGGAGGATGGCATGCCAATACTTCGCTTCGTCCGATTGCAGATCCTGGATGATCGCGTGCGATTCGTCGAAGGCGGAAAAATAGAGCCAGAGGGCTCCCCAGGCGCCCTTGGGGCCGCGCGCTTTTTTGAGGACTTCTTTCGGCTGATGCGCGCGGAGCAGGTTGGCGGCTTGGGACGGGCAGTTTCCGGTTGCGACCAGCGGCATCAGCCGCTCGCCGTTTCCGTCGAGGGCCAGGATCTCCGCTACAACAGGTCCGTAGGCTGTGGGGTCAAAAGACATCGAGCAGGGGGTCTTCTTTCATTGTGCCACCACCGGCGCCCCGAACAGTGTGTACCGTGGGCGGAACCGCATCGATGGATGCAGGAACGAGACCCAGGGAGGTGCGAAACTGAAGAGGGAAAATGAAGACGGCTCTGGTTTTGTCAGCGGGAGGCGGGTTCGGCGCCTACCAGGCCGGCGCGTGGCGCGTGCTAAGCCGCCACCTTCGTCCGGACGTCGTCATCGGCGCGTCGATCGGATCGCTGAACGCGTGGGCGATTGCCGGCGGCATGCCCGCCGACGAGCTTTGCCAATTCTGGCTGGATTTGGATATCGCGGCGGAACTGCGCCTTCGCTGGACGCGGCCGCTGCGCGGTTTTGTCGATGGAGCAGTCCTCGAGCGGGTGGCGCGGGAGCTGTTCGAGCGCTATCCGGCGCGTCTGGAATACGGCGCGGTGTTGACAGAACTCGGCTCCTTGCGTCCGCGGCTGTATCGAGGCACGGAGATCACGTGGCGGCATCTCTACGGCTCTTGCGCGATTCCGCTCATCTTCGAGCAACTCCGGTTCGACGGGCGGCTCCACACGGATGGGGGCCTGATGGGCGCGCTGCCGCTGTGGGCGGCGGGCGAAATGGGGGCGGAACAAACTGTCGCAATCGACGTCTGGAAATTGGGACTCGCGCGATTTCGCAAGTCGCATAGGCCCGCAGAGGGCACGGTCATCCTGACACCATCGCGACGGCTCGGTTCGGCGAGGCAGTCGCTCTTTTGGACGCGGAGCCTGGTCGAGGAATGGATCGCGCTCGGCGAACAGGACGCGCAAGATCTGGTTGCCTCGCCAGAGTACGCGGGGAACATTTCCGTTCGAGAATGTTTTGAGAGACAATAAGCGAGTCGCCATGGCAAGCTATCAAATTTTTCGACTGAAAGATCCCGTCCGGCAGAACTTTCGCTGGACTCCGCATCTGAGCGGACTCTCGCAGGTAAAGCCGAAAGACTACGAGGCGGAAGACACGGTGGAGGGTGAATCGCTGTACGCCGTTTGGGCGTCGCTGCGGGGGACTCCGCAGGAGTTACAGATCGGTGACGTAATTGCCATCGACACGGACGATCTGCGCATCGTAAAGTATGTAGGTTTTGAACAGGCCAAATGGATCGTACCGGAAGACAAGCCGGCGGCGGGTCCTGTGGCTGTCGGTGCGGGTGCATAAGCACGTCGAGAAACCGAGTTAGAATCGGATTAGCAAGTTCTATGGGCTGTCTTATCGGCGAGGTGTCCCCGGTCAACGCCTTCGCCTTGGTGTCGTACATTCCCGGATCTCTCGGACGCTTTCTCGACGGGTTGAGGCGTGAGCTCGTGGTGCAGTGCACAGCACAGTCCCATCTGACGGTTTTGCCGCCGAGGATCCTCGAGGGCCGTCCGGACGAAGGCTGGAGTGAGATTCAGGAAGGGCTGCGGAACGTGGGTCCGGTGCACGTGGAACTGCGGTCCATTGAGATTTTCCCTGTCTCGAGGGCGATTTATCTTTCGCTGGGGCAGGGATTCTCGGAGCTCGAACGGCTGCACTCGAAATTGAACGTCGGCAAGCTCTACTTCAAGGAACCTTTCCTCTACCATCCCCACATCACACTGGCTCAGGACGTTCCAGCGGACCGGGTCGACTCGATCGCGGAACTGGCGGCGAGCCGTTGGGCTGAGGCGGATGTGCCGAGGCAATTCCGGATGGAGCGGCTGACGTTCGTGCAGAACGGCGTCGGGCGGGCCAGCGGATGCAGCGAATGGATCGATCTGACCACGTGCGATCTGGGACAGCCCAGCGAGCCATGGAACTGGTCCGACGACGGGTCGCTTAGTCGAACATCTCCAATTGTCCCTCTTTCCGGGGCGCAGGCTTCGCGGCGTGGCGACGAAGCGGGCTCCCGATAACCCCAAGAACCTGAACGATTTGAGCCGCCTGGCGGGGTACGAAAATGCGCTGCGCCGCAGCGCCAGCGTCGGGGGGCACCAGGGTAACGCCGTGAGGC
>JBDTTK010000104.1:0-9325 GCA_039930685.1 Bryobacteraceae bacterium
ACTTAGCCGCGGCGGGCACCAGACCGCACCTGCGGGCGATCACCCATGGCCATTGACCTCACCGACTATCGTGCCACCGTCCAGGAGCAGGCGCGAATCGCCAGCCTGTTCTCGCTGATCCCGGCATCTGGGAAGCGGGCGCTGGACATCGGCGCTCGCGACGGATACCTCTCGGTTCGACTGGCAGAGCGCTTCGAGTCCGTCATTGCTCTCGACCTGGAGCGACCCGTGATCTCGCATCCACGGGTGACGTCGATTGCAGGCAATGTCAGCCGGCTCGATTTCCAGGATCGGCACTTCGACGTCGTGCTTTGCGCTGAAGTCCTGGAGCATCTCCCAGCCAAACTCCTAGTGCTCGCCTGCGCCGAGATCGCCCGTGTCGCGCGCTTGGCCGTGATCGGCGTTCCCTTCAAGGAGGACCCGCGCTGCGGCCGAACGACGTGCCAACACTGTGGATCGCCAAACCCGCCCTGGGGCCACGTCAACAACTTCGATGAGCGGACGCTGCGAAATCTGTTCCCCTCACTCCAATGGACGACCGCCTCCTACGTTGGGCAGATGTGCGCACGGACGAATCCCCTATCAACGGCACTACTGGATTACGCGGGCAACCCATTCGGCACCTACCACCAGGACGAGGCCTGCGTCCATTGTGGCGAACGTCTCGGCAGGCCGCGACCGCGCACACCAATGCAGCGCGCGGCTACCCGCGTCGCATCCGTCCTGAACCGCGGGCAGGCTATGTTCTCGCGCCCCCGCGCCAACTGGATTCACGTACTATTCACCGCGCCGGCCACCCCGGCATCGTGAGCAACGCGCTCGAAATGCAACGCTTCCCTGTTGAACGCACCTGCCGACAGACTCTAGTTGATCACAGATACTTCCGTGGCAAGTGATGCACATCATTCGGGCACGCAGCCGTCGCGCGGGCTGTATCTCGGCCGCCCGCATTTTCGCGATGCGGAACTTGCGGATACGGCAGCGCGGCAAGGCGCGGAAGCGGCATGGCGCGCCGGTTACCAACGGTTCGGACCATCGGTGGTGTCGCGCGTCGGCGGCGATTTCGCGGTGGCGTTTCACGACGGTCGCGGCAACGCGCTGCTCGCCGTTGATCGCTTCGCGCGCTGCACGCTGTGCTACCGGCTTCGCGCCGGGCGCCTCGAATTCGCCGAGCGCGCCGATGATCTGGCTGAGGCACCTCCGGACCTCGACCCACAGGCCATCTACGACTATCTGTATTTCCATGTCATTCCGGCGCCGCGCACCGTGTTCCGCGGCGTCTATCGCCTTCCGGCCGGTCATGTCGCCCACTTCGAGAACGGCAACCTCACCACAAGCAGATGGTGGACGCCTGTCTTCGCCGAGGATCATCGCGTGCCATTCGCCGCGCTGCGCGACGAATTCCGCCATGTTCTGACGGAATCGGTGGGTCGCCAGATCGACCACGCCGCTATTGGCTGCTTTCTGAGCGGCGGCACGGACAGTTCCACGATCGCCGGGCTGATCGGCGAGATTACCGGCAAGCCGGCGCGCACATTTTCGATCGGGTTCGATGCCGAGGGCTACGACGAAATGAAGTACGCGCGAATCGCTGCGAGTCATTTCAAGACGGACCATCATGAGTATTACGTTACACCGGACGACCTCGTAAGCATGATACCGGCCATCGCCGGATCCTACGATCAGCCATTCGGCAATTCTTCGGTGGTCCCGGCCTATTACTGCGCCAAGCTCGCACGCGATTCGGGTGTGGACAGGATTCTTGGGGGGGATGGAGGAGACGAGCTTTTCGGCGGCAATTCGCGCTATGCAAAGCAGCGCGTATTTGACCTGTATCGGCGATTGCCCGACACGGCGCGCCACGGGCTGTTGGAGCGTCTGCTGCAGTCCAACAGTCCTCTGAGTCGGCTACCGGGCCTTAGCAAGGTCGCGAGCTACGTCGAACAGGCGCGGGTCGCGATGCCCGACCGCCTCCAGATGTACAACCTCTTGACACGGCTCGGATTGGCCGACGTACTCACCGCGGACTTCCTGGCTACGGTCGATCCGGAAGCGCCCCTGCACCAGCAGCGCGAGGTCTACTTCGCGACCGGCGCTGGCACGATGATCAATCGCATGCTTGCGTTCGATTGGCGCTACACCTTGGCCGACTCCGATCTGCCCAAAGTGATCGGCGCATGTTCGCTCGCAGGAATTCCGGCGGGATTCCCGCTGCTGGACGATGCACTCGTCGACTTTTCGATGCGGCTCGAGCCGCGACTGAAGCTCAAGGGTCTTCAATTGCGCTGGTTCTTCAAGGAGGCGTTGCGGGGATTCCTGCCCGACGAGATCCTCACCAAGAAGAAGCATGGTTTCGGACTGCCCGTTGGTGCCTGGTTACGAAATCATGACGAGCTCCAAGCTCTTGCCTCGGACTCGCTCCGCGCCCTCGGGCAACGAGGAATTGTCCGCAAGGAGTTCCTGGATCGACTGATCAACGAACATCTCCCGTGCCATCCCGGCTACTACGGCGAGATGATTTGGGTACTCATGATGCTGGAACAGTGGCTGCTTCGGCCACGCACCGAAAGACGGTGAAGGCGTGAACGGCGTTCACAGGCGCCTGACGAGCACTCCGGCGCCATTGGCCCCCCACGGGTGCATCCCGACTTAGCGTCCGTTAGCGCAAGACCATCCGCATCGGATACTCACTTTAACTCCAGGTCGCCGGCAAATTCCGGCGAATGCAACCGACCGACGTACCGCTGCAAAACCGGCAGTCGGGCTCGGACAGGCCCGTAAATTGCTTACATTGTCCCGGATAAACCGACAGATGCCTGGTTGTGGCCCTAGCCGGGTCCAAACCTCTGACCTTGCTATAGCCTCCGAAACCACACAATCCACGCGGCATGCCTGCTAGCGCGCCTATCGTTTCCGTCTGCATACCCACCTACCGGGGAGCGACCTTCGTCGGCCAGGCAATCGAATCGGTCCTGGGACAGACATTTGGCGAATTCGAGCTCCTGGTGGTGGACGACAATTCCCCGGACGAGACCGCGTCGGTCGTTTCCGGATACCGGGATTCTCGAATCCGGCTTCTACGGAATATGCGGAATCTTGGGCCCGAAGGAAACTGGAACCGATGTCTTGACGAGGCACGCGGTCGTTATTTCAAACTCTTACCGCAAGACGACGTTCTCGCGCCCGAATGCCTTGCTCGTCAAGCCGCAGTGCTGGAGGCCGACGCCCACCAACAAATCGCCCTGGTTTTCTGCGCGCGCAATATCCTCGATCCGGGTGGTCGAGTCCTGCTGCGACGTGGCATCCCGGGTCGTCATTCGGGGACGATTCCAGCGGGAGTCGTGATTCGGCGTTGCCTGCGGCGCGGCACCAATTTGATCGGCGAGCCGGGTGGTGTGCTCTTCAGGATGTCTCTCGCCAAACAGGTCGGCGGGTTTGACGCCGATGCGCCCTATCTGATCGATCTCGATTACTGGGCTCGCCTGCTTTGCCATGGGGATGCCCATTATTTCCCGGAACCGTTGGCGTCCTTCCGGGTGTCCAACGAATCTTGGAGCGTAGCGATCGGGAACAAACAGACCGCGGACTTCGGGCGGTTCATGTCCAAAACGGCAAGGATACCGGCTTTTGCCATAGGCCCGTTCGACATCCTTGCAGGTAGGGCGATGGCGCGGCTCAACACCTACCTGAGATTGATCCTGTACCGCTTCGTCTTGAACCGAAAGGCGCCTGCATGAGCGAATCTGCGGAATTCGACGGGAGTTACGCGGACGAGCAGCTGCGGCGCGCAAGGCATCCGCTGCGTCGCGCAGTCAAGCACTTTTACCTCGAGAACATCCTAAAGGAGGTAACGGGGCCTACGGTCGATCTTGGTTGTGGCGCCGGGCAGCTCTTGCGACGGCTGCCTGCGGGATCGATGGGATTGGAAGTCAACCGCGGTCTCATCGATTCCCTGAAAGCCGAAGGGCTTCCAGTGGAACGTTACGACGCGTCGGCCGACGACTTCGGGCTCACGGCACTTGCCCATGGCCGTTACGAAACGCTGGTGATGGCACACGTCCTCGAGCACTTTTCCGACGCCGAGGCAGTACTGCGAAAGCTTCTCGCGTCGTGTGGTCGCCTTGGGATCAGCAAAGTCATACTTGTCGTGCCTGGCGCGAGGGGCTTCGCTTCGGATGCGACTCACAAGACCTTCGTGAACCGGGCCTATGTCGAGAAACATCAACTCGGATCGTGCGATCGATTTCGGTTGACGAGCGCTCGCCACTTTCCGCTCAACGCCGAATCCATTGGTCGCTTGTTCGTCTTTCATGAGCTCATGCTGGTCTACACTGCAGATACCCGAAAATGAGCATCGGCATGCCCCGTAGCAGGTTCGTCCGATTCGTGGTCGTCGGCGGCGCAAATACCGCTTTGGCGTACGCGATCTACGCGGCGTTGGTATACCTTGGCGTGCACTATTCCCTCGCCAACCTGGTGTCACTCGTCATCGGTATCGTTGTGAGCTTCAAGACCCAGGGCACACTTGTTTTCGGCAATTCCGACAACGGAAGGTTTTGGCGCTTTCTGGCATGCTGGGGCTTGATCTACTTCTTTACCATCGCGTTCATCGGCTTCATGCTGACTCTTGGCTTCAACGAATATGAGTCGTTCGCAATGGCCATCGCTCCAGTGACGATTCTTTCCTACCTAACTCAGCGCTTCATCGTATTCCGCTCGCGTTCCCCGGAGGAACCGGCGCCACAGGAATCGTCACCTGGCTAGGCGGACCGCTCAGGAGGCAATGATGCCCATCAGGCTTTCCATCGTGGTTCCTTGCTATAACGAGGAAGAAGTGCTGCCCGAGACCAGCAAGCGGCTGGTCGGTCTGCTCGCGCGTCTCCGTGACCTGTCGCTGGTGACCGACGATTCCGCGGTCTATTTCGTCGATGACGGGAGCAAGGACAAAACTTGGCCCCTTATCACGGCGCTTGCCATTTCGACAAATGGAGCTGTACACGGGATAAAGCTTTCGCGAAATCAGGGGCATCAAAGTGCTCTCCTGGCGGGTCTTTTCGATGCCCCCGGAGACGCCGTCGTCACGATCGACGCCGATTTGCAGGATGATGTGAACGTCATCGAAGAAATGGTTCGATGTCATCAACTCGGGTGCGACATTGTGCTTGGCGTACGCAAATCGCGGCGCGCCGACACAGTGTTCAAACGCCTATCGGCACAAAGCTATTATCGGCTCCTCGGATTCCTCGGCGTCAATGCAGTCTACAATCATGCCGACTACCGTTTGATGAGCCGCCGGGCGATCGATTCCCTTCGCAGATTTTCCGAGGTCAACCTGTTCCTGCGTGGCGTGATACCGCTATTGGGTTTTCCGACAACGCAGGTCTATTACGATCGCGCCGAGCGTCTGGCAGGCCAATCCAAATACCCGCTGCGTCGGATGCTGGCCCTGGCGCTGGACGGAATCACGTCCTTCAGCGTAACGCCGCTGCGCTTCATCGCAGCGCTCGGATTTCTGATATGTCTCGGCAGCATCTGCATGATCGGATGGGTGCTATACGGGGCGCTCTATCTGCAGGGCACCGTTCCCGGCTGGGCATCGTCGGTGCTACCAGTATATTTTCTTGGTGGCATCCAACTATTGAGCATCGGGGTACTTGGCGAATATGTCGCGAAGACTTATCTTGAAACCAAACGACGCCCACGGTATTTTGTGGAGGCCGTTGCCGAGCTCGGACCGGAACGACCCATTGCCGATATACGGAAGCCCGCGCATGCGAATACCGCATCGGAATCCATAGGCCCGGCATAGTTGGTGTGAGTCACGCCCTACGAACCGATTGTCGGACCGACCCGGAAACCCTTGTTGTGCCGCAAATGCGAATCTCATTCGTCGCAAAGAACTGGAGGCATTGGATACGACGAATCGCGCATGCGGGACCGGGAGGGCGTATCGAGGTCGGCGCGTTCACCTACGGGGCGCCGCGGATCCTTTGGTGGGGAGACGATGCGAGCCTTTCGATCGGAAAATATTGCTCCATCGCCGACGATGTCGAAATCGCACTGGGAGGAAACCATCGCGTGGATTGGGTGACGACCTATCCATTCCCCGCGTTGCGTGGATGGCGCGAAGCCAAGTCCATCCAAGGTCATCCGACGACCCGAGGGAACGTCATCATTCGCAACGACGTCTGGCTTGGAAGAGGGTGTACTGTGCTGTCCGGAGTAACGATAGGGAATGGTGCCGTATGCGGTTCGAGGGCCATCGTTACCCACGATGTTCCCGACTACGCGATCGTGGCGGGAAATCCCGCAAAAATCGTCAAGATGCGGTTTGATGCGGAGACGATCAATCGTCTTGTTTCACTCCAATGGTGGAATTGGGATCCGTCAAAGATTCGGCGCGCACTCCCGGACCTGCTTTCGCCGGATATCCAGCGTTTTCTCCAAGTATACGAATCGTCCTCTGACAACTGACGTATCCGCAACCGGATCGCGGAGTCGGTCGCATCGAGCAGCGGAGGGAAAGGGCGCCGCGCCTGTCGCGGGAATCGACCACCACCGGCCAATGGACTCGGAGAAGTGACTGCCCACGATGCAGCTGAATTTGCCTCCAACGAATACACACGACGTGATGAATACGTACCTTGACCTCCTGCGACGTTGGCCAACAATTCAAGTGAGATCCCGACGCGGTGCATGCCCATAACCCATTGATAACCAATCATACTGACGACGACGGGCACGCCACCGGTTTCTCCGCAGGAAATTGTCGGGCGATTGCGGCAGTCCTCGCAGTGGCCGCTTTGGTTCGTCTTGCCTTCTGGAACGGGCCGTTTGGTTCGGACGATCTGGTCTATCTCGATCGCGCAATAGAAATTTCCAGGAGCGTCTGGTCCAGCTCAAACTACAACGGCGCCCTTCGGTATGGATTCAACATCCCCGCGGGCATGTTCGTTCGAGCCTTCGGCATAAGCGACGTCACCGTAAACCTGTGGCCACTCGTCTGTTCGCTCGGCGAGATCGTGGTTGTGTACGCGGTCGCGCACGCCGCCTTTGGGAGCCGGGCGGCGTTGTTTTCATCCATCGTTCTGGCATTCACGCCTCTGCATGTTGCCGTGGCAACACGCATACACGCGGACCCGGTTGTCTCGTTCTTCCTGTCGCTCAGTTTCGCGCTGCTATTCTTCGCCGAGAGGACCCGAAGCACTAGATTGTATTGGCTTACGGGAATGGCGATGGGAGCCGTGTTCTGGACAAAGGAGCTCGCGGTGGCGACATTGCTGGCATTCGCCGCTTACCCGGCCGTTGTGCGAAGACTGGATGTCCGCTGGTGCTACGTCGTCGCTGGAGGCGTAGCCATGCTGGCTGGACATCTGTTGCTCATGACGGCGATTGCGGGTGATCCATTCCACGTCTTCAAAGTCGTCCTGGACGCAACGAACCGGAGTTTCGTTCAGGAGGGGCTCGGCGAGGACGGTGCCTGGTATTACTTTCGGTACCTCTTCATCGACATCAGGCATACGTGGCTCGCCCCCCTTCTGGCATTGGTGGCCATCGCTTACCTCGTTCGGCATCCGGTACCGCGCTCGAACGCGGAGCCTGCTTCGCGTTACATCATTTTCTGGCTTGTCTCGCTTGTCTGCGTACTCTCCTTTCTACCGGTTTCGCTGTCACCGCTACGACTCGCAATGAAACAGTCCAATTACCTGACGCTGTTCCTGGCGCCCATCGCAATACTCGCGGGATTCGTCATCGCAAGGATACCGCGGCCAATCGGTCACGGCCTGTTGGCGGTTACGGCAACCGGTGGCCTCGTCCTCGCCGCGATGGAGCAGCAGGCCTATCGCGTGTTCACGAGCAATAGCAAGGCGATCGCCACGTTCGCGCAGGAGCATCCGGGCGCTGTCATCTATGGTTCGGTCAACAATGCGAACATCGCGCGGGTGGTTTCGAGCATGACCGGCGATCGCGCGCTCCGCACTCGCGTGAGGGTGCTCTCGGAGGCGGACAACCGGGACTCCAATCCCGATCCTGCGGCGTCGACCGAAATCTTTGCCGCTATCGATCGAGAAACCATGGCTTGGGGTAAAGGCGCTTTGGTCATGGAAAAGGCGCCGAATTGCTGGACGTCCGCGCAACCGATCGTTCCGACGGGGTTCGGTCTTGGTCGAGACGTCTCCGTTGGTTTGCGCGATGTAGCCGGGAAGCTACCGGGTTCGATCGGCGCTCGCGCCGCTTTGGTGCTTGGGCGACTTGCGGACCCCGCGCCCGCAGAGCTTTACCGCGTGGATGGCCCATTCCTCTGGTGCAAACCCGCGTGAGCAAATCTCGGAGTTGCCGCAAGATCCGCGGTCGGCCTCCGCGTATCGAGCCCTACGGCCTCACTGATTGCGTTCAATCGAAGAAGGCGAGCCGGTGGCACCATGTCCACGCGTAAAGCGCTGACCTTTTCGTTCGTAGACCGATATGCGGGCCTGATCGTCCATACGGCGACCGCGATGGTCATCGCTCGCTTGCTCACGCCAGGCGAGATCGGCATCTACTCGGTATCGATGGTCCTGGTCGGATTCGTGGCGACCTTCCGTGACCTCGGTGCCGGTCAGTACCTGGTGCAGAAACATCAACTTGAGCTTAGCGACTCACGCGCCGTCTGGGCGGTGCAATTCGGTCTGGGTCTTCTGTTTGCGACGCTCGTCGCGTCGGCAAGCCTGCCTGTCGCAAGCTTCTATCGCGAACCGCGCATCGCGGGCATCATGATGGTCGTTGCGATAAGCTTCGCAATTACGCCGTTCGCCGCGTTTCACTATGCGTGGCTCATGCGTGAAATGCGGTTCGGCGCACTCGCCCTGGTCCGCGTTACCGGTGCAATCGGGAACGCCATTTTTGCGGTCGGGCTCGCGATTTCGGGCTTCGGTCCAATCAGCCTGGCATTGGCCAGTCTGGCGGCAACCGTCGTCAGCATCCTCGTGATCGGCTTCGTTAGCCGAGCCAAGCTTCCGTGGACCGGCACGACATCGAGCATCCGGAAAGTGGTTACCTTTGGAGGCCAGTTGACAATTGTCACCTTGCTCACAACGATAACGCAGGCAGCCCCCGAACTACTTCTCGGCCGACTTCAGGGGATGACCGAAACGGGTCTCTTCAGTCGCGGGATGGGTCTGGTCGGCATGTTCGAGCGGCTCGTTACCGACGCGTCCAACGCGGTGGCCATGCCCTATTTCGCCAAGCAGATGCGCGAGGGTAAGGCTTTGGACGAGCCCTTTCTACACGCATGTGCACTCATCACGGCTCTCGGTTGGTCCTTCGTCGGCTGTCTGGGAATTCT
>JBDTTK010000105.1:0-9324 GCA_039930685.1 Bryobacteraceae bacterium
GAATGGCGCTGCAGGTGCCGAATTACATGCAACTCTGGGGGGTTCCCCGGAGCCTCGGCGCGGAAGTAACGACGTTTCCGCTGCGAGGTGACGCTGGTTGGGAACCGGATTGGGACGCGTTTGAACGCGCGGTGACTGCCAACACCCGCCTTCTCTACGTATCGAATCCAAACAACCCGAGCGGCTCCGTATTGTCCGAGTCCGCCATGCGCCGCATGGTGGAGCACTGCGAGAAGACGAAGACGTTTCTACTGGCCGACGAAGTGTACCTCGGTGCGGAGATCAACAGGCCGCGGACCAAGAGCTTTTGGGGCATGTCGGACATCGTCATTCTGACGAGCGGCTTGTCGAAGGCCTACGGAATTCCCGGCGTCCGGATCGGATGGATTATCGGGCCGAAAGATTTCATCGCCAAATGCTGGGAGCAGCACGACTACCTGACCATCGGCCCCAACAAAATGTCGGACCGCATCGCGCTCACGGCTGTAACGCAGCGCGATGCCTGCTACGCGCGCACCGGGGCGGTTCTCGCGAAGAACATCGAGCTGATTCGTGAGTGGGTGGCGAGCTTCGACGGATTCCTCAGTTGGCAGGAGCCGGCCGCCGGAGCGATCGGCCTGGTTCATTACAATCACGCGATTCCGTCCATTGAGCTGGCGGACCGCATCCGCGAACGCCAGAGCGTCCTCGTGGTGCCCGGTTCGCACGTCGGCCTTGAAGGCTACATGCGCGTCTGGTTTGGCGGAAAAGAGGCGTACTTACGCGAGGGTCTGAGGCGGATCGCCATCGAACTCAACGCGCTGCGCGCTTAAGCGGCGCGGCGGCGTACGGCGAACACGCCAAGCAATGCGGCGCCCAGGAGTCCGAAGGTTGCGGGTTCCGGAACAGCTTGATCGAACGGACTTGCCTGCGCCGTCGCGATCTCGCCGGCAGCCAGGACGTCCAGAGTTCCGCTCGGCGTGATCTGGCTGATGTTGGAAGGCACCGTCCGGCATCCGCCGCTCGCCATCAACTGAGTTTGCACGAAGGTAGTGCATCCCGGCGCGGACTCGTCCGGATGAGGGAGTCCGAGATTGTGGCCCAACTCGTGATAGATCGTGTCGATCCGGCCGGCCGAAAACACAATGTCGGCGATGGCGGCGCCGTTGTCGCCCAGAAACGCCTCCCCGAATGCGCTTCCTCCTCCTGGCGCGATGATACTGGTTACGAACCAGAAGTCGAGGACGAGCGCATTTGGGTTCGCTCCGTTTCCGGGTGTGTTGACCAACGCCTGCAGACTGGTGGTGCTTCCAATGTTCTCGTCCAGGTTCTGAAATGAGGTTGAGTTGAAGCTTGTCCAGGGCAGGAAAAAGATAGAGATGCCTGCCTGAGCCCAAATCTTGTCGCCTTCCGCCTCGAATAGCGTCTCGCTTGAGTTACCGCAATTCGCGCCCGCACCGTCGCAGACGTGGATGGGCTGAATAAACACGGTGCCCGCCTGTGCGCACATAGCGGCCAACATTAGAATCGGCAGGCAGACAACGACCCGCGAAAGCGGCGAAATGCGCATGTAGGTCACTAGTATGCAAAACGTACCGGTACTTTTCAATCGGTATCATCCCTGGCTGGCCCTGGATTCACCGAGCGGATCTCGGGAAAACTTAGGGATTCATGGTAGTCTGTGGAACAGACAATGATCCCGCCGTATCATGGAAACATTACTGTTTTCAATACAATAAGCGCGATGCTCGCCGGTGAGCGCGTCCCGCAGACGCTGCTTCTGAGCGGTCCCGAGGGTGTCGGAAAAGCGACGCTGGCCCGGAGAATGGCGGCGATGCTGCTTGGGGATCCCGACCGCATCGAGCTGGACGACCTCAGTTTGCCCGCCAATCAGGCGGTCATTACCGACCGCGAAAAGTGGCCTGCCGACAAACGCGGTGACGATCCACTCCTGTTCTCGTCGCATCCCGATTTTCTGACCTTTCCGCCCGACGGACCGCTGCGGCAAATCTCCATCCAGCAGATTCGGACGCTGAAAGAACGTGCGACGCTCAAGCCCTTGTACGGCCGGTGGCGGGTTTTCCTGATCGATCGCATCGACCGGGCGAATGAGCAGGCCGCCAACTCTCTTCTCAAGACCTTGGAGGAGCCGCCTGAGCACCTGATGCTGATCGCGACCACGCAGAATCTCTACGACCTTCTGCCGACTATCCGGTCGCGCGCCGTGCCCTTCCATCTCGCGCGATTGGGCGATGACGCGATGCGCGCCTTCATTCGGGAGCGGGAGCTGAATTATGCCGAACGCCGACTGGCGTTGGCGCAAGGCAGTCCTGGAATCGCCATATCGCTCGATCTCGACACCTACGACAAACGCCGGACCGCGATGTGGAAACTGCTCGAAGTCGCCGCCGGGCAAGCCCCGTTCGCCGAATGGGCAAAGCACTCCGAATCCATATCCTCCCGCAAGACGGAGAAGCTCGAAGACTACCTGGACGTGCTGTATCTGCTACTCGAAGACCTGGTTCACGTCGCGAACGGCGGGTCTCCGTTGCGCAACCCGGATCTGGGCCGCGAACTCGCCGGGCTCGCCGCTCGCGTGCGGTTCGAGTGGATCCGCAAGGCGGTCGGCAAAATCGATGTGCTGGTCGAACTGCTGCGGCGGAATATTCAAAAAGGGCTGGCGCTCGACGCGCTCGTACTCGAACTGCGGTCCGCGTGATTCGTCGACTTGGAGTGCTACCCTACAACATCATGACGACGCGTACTTTGGGAATCCGACTGGGCGCGGCTGCGGTCGCTTGCGCGGGTCTGTGGGTGGCTCACACGCAGCAGCCGGCGCCACAGCCTCTGACGATCGCAAAGGTCAAAGGCGATCTGTATAACATCGTGGGCAGCGGCGGGAACGTCGGCGTCTACGTCACGAGCGAAGGCGTCATCCTCATCGACGACAAGTTTGAGCGAAATTATGACGAGATCGTCGCCAAGGTAAAAAGCGTCACCGACAAGCCGATCCGCTACGTCCTCGACACTCATCATCACGGCGACCATACCGGCAGCAATGCAAAGTTCCTACCGTACGCCGAGGTGATCGCGCACAAGAACGCGCGCATCAATATCGTCCAAAATAAACAGCCGGGCGCTCCGCGCCTGAGCTTCTCGGACGAGCAGGAGATCAACCTGGGCGGGAAGACGGTAGTCATGCGGTGGTTCGGCCGCGGGCACACCAACGGTGACGCGGTCGTGTACTTTCCGGAACTCAAGGCCGTGCATATGGGCGATCTGTATAGCACGGGCGGTCCTTACATTGATGCGGCGTCGGGTGGTAGCGGAACGGAGTGGAGCAAGACGCTGGACCACGTCTTGGCCTGGGACTTCGACACGGTGATTCCCGGCCACGGCGATGTCGGAACCCGACAGGACCTGATGAAGTATGGGCGCAACGTCGTCACGGTCGTAAGCCGGGTGACCGCGCTCCATCACGAGGGCAAGTCTCTTGAGGAGGCAGCGAAGCTTCTCAAGGTAGATGACCTCGGCTTCCAATCCAGCGGACCGTTGTTCGGCCGCACTGTGGCCGCGATCTATGGCGAGTTGGGCAAGTAATGGCCGCCGTCGCGACAGACTCTTTGCAGGCACAAGTCGACGCCGCGGTTCGCCTCGGTGATCCGAAGGCGATCGTCGAGCGCATTCGCGAGGACCTCTCCCTCGCCATCCGCGACGGATCTCTCCGCCTGCCGGACGTGGTTCGCCAGACCTTCCCGGACCGCTACGGGCGCAGGCTGATCTTCTCGAATCCTGAACTCGATTACACAGCGGTCGCCATGACCTGGGGTCCGGGCCAAGGCACGGCGATCCACGATCACGCCGGAATCTGGTGCGTCGAGGGCGTCGTCGAAGGCGAGATGGAAGTGACCCAGTTCGAGCTAGAAGAAGAGCGCGACCATCTCTGCCGATTTCAGCGCAAGCAAAGCATCCAGGCCCGTGTCGGATCCGCGGGCTGGCTCATTCCGCCGTACGAACATCACGTCCTCGCCAATGCCACGGCGCTGGTCGCCGTGACGCTGCATATCTATGGCGGCGAAATGAATCAGTGCGACATCTTCGTTCCGCGCGCTGACGGCTGGTGCGAGCGCCAATCTCGCACGCTCGCCTACGATAACTAGCGATTCGCCCCAAACCCAGTCGTCTGTGAGTAACTAGCAGACCGGACCTGAGTACGTGGACGCATGCACAACCGTCTCTCGAAGTTCCTACTGGTCTCACTTCTGTGTGCCGCCAGCGCCATGGCGGCCGATCCATTTCTCGGGTCATGGAAACTCAACCTGACCAAATCAAAATTCGATGGAGAAACCGCGCCTGCTTCGCTGGTGGTGACCTGGGCTGGGAGCGCGCCAACTCTGACGATCTCCGGCGAAGGAAAGTCGGCTGACGGCCGGGCGATTCGCTATCAGTACGACCCGATCTACGATGGCAAGGAATATCCGCCGAAGGGACCTTGGAATTGGGATCGCGTTTCCAACAAACAGGTCGACGCCAATACGCGCGAAGACACCTACCGCAAGGGCGGACATGTGATTCGCGTCGAGCGGCGCACCGTATCCTCCGACGGGCGGACGCTCACTTACGTAATTCGGGTCGAAGCGTCCCACGGCGCGCAAACCAGCATCATGGTCTTTGACCGCGTGAATTAGCTGTTAAGGACGGCGTTCGCGGTTTCCTGCGCACCCATCATCAGCATTCCCGTGTCGCTGTTGCAGCCCAGGAACTTCATGCCGCGAGCCTTCCACATCTTGGCGAGGGCGGGTGTGCGCGTGTGCGTTCCGGGCGCGATGCCGTGCTTGATGCAGCAATCGCGAATCGCTTCGCACGTCTCGATCATGATGGGGTGATCGAACTCGCCCGGAACGCCAAGCGAGATGGACAGATCCGCCGGCCCGATCATGACGGCGTCAATCCCAGGAACGGAAAGCAGTTCCTCGCGCCGGTCGAAGGCGAGCTTGGTTTCGATCTGGAGCACGACCATCGTGTTCTCGTTCATGTGGTCGATAATCTGTGGGATGGTCACCTTCTCGTAGTCGACGCTGGTCGGTGTTAATCCGAATCCGCGGATGCCAACGGGAGGAAACTTCGTCCAACTGATCGCCTTTTCAAGCAAGTCGGGCGACTCCACTCGCGGGAACACGATGCCCTGCGCGCCGCAATCCAGCGAACGGGCTACGAGCGAGTATTGTAAATCCGCGACTCGTACGATCGGAGCGAGTCCGGCCGTCGTCGCAGCGCGGCAAATATCCTGAACCGTCTCGAAATCGAATCCGCCATGCTCGGTGTCGACAAACGACCAATGGAATCCCGCCGCCGCGAGCACTCGCGCGACCTCTCCCGAACGAATCGTCCCGAACCCGCAGCCTAACTGGAGCTTACCTTCGGCAAGCGCCTTTTTTACCGTGTTTACGCGCATGGTTTCTAGACTACCAGGACCTTGTGGTCCGGGCAGTCCAGATGGACGTTGGCATACACGGTGTCGACGAGGTCGAGGCCGTGTTTGGCCAGGAAAGGAAGGATTGTGTAGAAGCGCTCCTGCAAATGCCGGTGCGGATAGAGCAAGCCGATGAGGAATTGGGCGTCGTCCCCGGCACGCTCGTCGCGCCGCATGGTTTCGAGCGCGGCCTTCGAGGCCAGCTTGTGGAACTGATGGGTGATCTTCGATTGACTCTTGCGCAGGGCGTCCGCGAGGGTCGGGTCGAATGACAACAGTTCCTTTTCCAAGTGACCGAGTTTCGCGCCGAGTGCGGATTCCGTTTCGGCGAATAGCTGACTCACCGACGGCGGTGTCAGTTTTTGCGCAATCCGCTGCCGGACTACGTCCGGCCGGTCGAACGTGTCGACCACATTCAGCCCGTAACGCGTGAGCAGCTTCTGCGCCCGGTAATCGAGCAGTGTGAATCCGCTTCGTGGAGTAACAACAGGCATGCGGCCGAGCAGGGAATCGTAGATCACCTGCGACTGCGCGAGATACGCTAGCTCCGCCGGACCACCAATGTATGCCACCGTCGGCAGCAGGTAGTCCTGCATCACCGGACGTAGGAGCGCGTTCGGCGAAACGTGTTCCGCATCGCCGGCCAGTGAAGCGAAGTCTTCATCTTTGCGCTTAACCGGAATGCGCTTGCCGTCCTCGAGTAGAAAAAACAGCGAAGACTTCGGCTCGATCAAAACCTGCGAATGATACCCCGCGTCCGCGAGTTCCTTATTGCGCTGTAGTAACTGCTTTTTCAGTTCAGGCGCTTGCTTCAGCGCTTCGGCCAGAAACGGAGCGCCGATCTTTCGGATCGCCGGCTCCAGCGGATCGAGAAACAGCAGGCCGAACTTGCCGAGGATACCTTTCAGTAGGCTGCGGAACGCGCTACCCAGCGTCTGACCGGGCGCGTACGATTCCGCGGCCAGAGCCATCACTTCATCCGCGTATGGAAACCCGGCGAGGAGGCTTCGCAGTTCCTCGATGGGTGCTTTGACAATCTCGACGGATCCAACCGGCTGCAATTCCGCGTGATTTCCGCTTACGGTTAGCTTCTCCGGCTGATGCGCCGGTCCGAATGCGTAGACGTGATCGACTTCCGGAAAGTCATGGTCCTCGGTTGCCAGCCAGAACACGGGCACGGCAGGAACACCATGCTCGGATAGGTCCGCAGCCATCTTTGCGGCCGTGAGTGCCTTGTAGATGGTGTAAGCGGGTCCGGAGAACAAACCAACTTGCTGCCCGGTCACGACGGCGACGGTTCCGGGCTGCGCCAGCATGCGTAGCGACGCCGAATCGCCGTTCTGCGCTTTCAAGGCCGCAACCATGGCGGCACGCCGGTCCGCGGGGTAGTCGATCGCCCCGGCGGCACTCGTAAGGACCTCTAAATTGGCTGGTGGGTGGTCGTAAAACTGTGAAACACGATTGAAATGGTATGCGAAATCCGAGAACAGCCGCGAGGTGCCCGGGAGGTCAGTATGTCGGATACAAGATGCTTCCATTAGATGAACTCAGCCAGGCCGCAGCGGACTCCAAGGTTACCAGATGACTCTACGGACGTGAAAGTTGCAGTAGAGTCCCGTCCTGAGCCGCGCTATCTTGGAAGAAATCCCAAATGACAGAGCAAGAATTCCAGGCGCGGTCGATTGAGGCCCTAGAATCACTGGCACGGAAGCTGGCGAAAGCCTCCGATGTCCATGATTTTGAGTCCGATATGAACTCCGGGGCACTCTCGGTTGAATTTGAAGAGCCCAAAGCCAAATTCGTCGTCAGCCCGAATTCACCGGTTCGACAGATTTGGGTTTCCGCCCACTCCCGGAGCTTCAAGCTCAATTGGGACGAGGCGAAAGCATCGTTTGTCCATCCAGACTCAGGCTTCACGCTCGACGGTCTCATCGCCGACGCCATCTCGAAACAAATCGGCGAGCCCGTCGAGTTGTAGATCCATGCCAGGCGTGTACATTTCGTTTCCGTTTTGCGGCCAGAAGTGTACCTACTGCAACTTTGCCTCGGGCGTCTTCTCGAAGGAACTGGAGGCCCAGTACCTGGATGCGCTTGGCGGGGAAATTCGCGCGCACCAGTGGCAGTGGACTCCGGAAACCGTATTCATTGGCGGCGGAACGCCATCTCAATTGGCACCCGACTCCGTCCGCGTCCTCTTCAGCGCGATCCCCGGACGCCCGTGGCGCGAGGCCACCATGGAGGCCGCGCCTGGCTCCTTCGGCGTTGAGCAGGTGCGCGCGTGGCGGGACGCCGGCATCAATCGCGTCAGCCTGGGCGTCCAGAGCTTCGTCAAGAAGGAACTCGCGCGCACTGGACGCAAGCACGACGCGCAGGTGGTCGCCGCTGATGTCGCGCTGCTCCGCGCGGAAGGAATCTCAAACTTCAACATCGACCTGATCGCGGGCCTGCCCGGACAGACTTCGGATAGTTGGCTCGAATCGCTCGAGTCCGTGAAGGCGCTCGACGCGCCGCACGTCTCCGTCTACATGCTGGAGGTCGACGAGGATTCGCGGCTCGGACTCGAAATCCTGGACGGCGGTGGACGCTACGGCGCTCGCGATGTGCCGTCGAATGACGCGATCGCCGACATGTACGAATTCGCCGCGATCCTTCTCGCCGACGCAGGGATTCCGCGCTACGAGATCTCGAACTTCGCGCGACCCGGCGCGGAATCGATCCACAACCTCAAGTATTGGCGTCGCGAGCCCTACGTCGGATTCGGTTCCGACGCGCATTCGTTCGATGGAGAACGCCGCCGCCAGAACGTCGAGATGGCGGACCAATACGTCCGGCGGTCAACCGCGGGCGAACCGCTTGTCTCCGAAGAAACCGCAGCCAACGCCGACGAGGAGCGATGGTTCCTCGGTCTGCGCCTCACCGAAGGTGTTGCCATTCCGATGCCGCAAGACCTCGAGCCCGTTTCACGCTTTCTCCGCGACGGCTTAATGGAACAGGCCGGCGACCGCGTCCGCCTGACGCCGCGCGGCATCCTCATCTCGAACGAAATCTTCGCGGAATTTATTTCATGATCGATCTACGCAGCGATACCGTCACCAAACCGACCGCCGCCATGCGGCGCGCCATGGCCGATGCCGACGTCGGCGACGACGTTTACGGGGAGGACCCCACCGTCAATCGCCTCGAAGAACGCGCTGCCGAAATCTTCGGCAAGCAAGCCGCGCTCTTTGTGCCCACCGGAACCATGGGAAATACGATTGCCATGAAGCTCCACTCGCATCACGGCGAAGAACTGATTTGCGACGCGCGGGCGCATATCCTCGACTGGGAACTGTCGATGACCGCCTGGTTCGCGGGCCTCTTCGCGCGTCCGGTCGCCGCGCCCGATGGAGTCCTTACCTGGGCGCTGGTCGAGAAGTCCGTGAAACCGCGTAACGGCTTCCTGGCGCCCACCGCCGTCATCACCATCGAGAACACCCACAATATGTGGGGAGGCGTGGTCTATCCACAGCCCGTGATCGACGAACTTTGCGCCGAGGCGCACAAACGCGGAATCAAGGTCCATATGGACGGTGCGCGCGTCTTCAATGCAGCGGTCGCGTCCGAGACGCCGGTCAGCCGTATTGCGCGGGACGTCGACACGGTGATGTTCTGCCTGTCCAAAGGCCTGGGCGCGCCGGTCGGATCCATGTTGGTCGGAACGAAAGACGCCATCGATGAGGGCCGTAATTTGCGCAAACGCCTCGGCGGCGGAATGCGCCAGGCGGGCATCCTCGCCGCCGCCGGTCTGATCGCGCTCGAGGAAATGCCGAAGCGCCTCGCCGAAGACCACGCCAACGCCCGCGTCTTCGCGGACCGCATCGCCGACATTCCCG
>JBDTTK010000106.1:0-9272 GCA_039930685.1 Bryobacteraceae bacterium
CCACCGCCACCGCCGCTCGGCCGGTTCCCGCCGCCACTTGGGCGCGGAGCCGAGTAGCTCGGCCGGTTTCCGCCGCTCGGACGCGGTGCGGAATAGGTAGGCTGTCGTGGCGCCGAATACGTCGGCTGCCGTGGCGAGGAATAGGTCGGCTGACGGGGCGACGAATACCGATTGTCGCCGCCGCTCGGCCGGGGAGCTGAATAACCGCGATTTGCTCCACCATAGTTTGGCTGCGAGTAGTTCCCCCGATTCGAGCCCTGCGGACGTTCCCTTACGATCTGCGGATTGATACGGACCGGTTGGGGCTGATTGGATCCAGCGCCGTTCGGCCGGTATCCCGGCTGCGAGTTTCTCGGCTGAGAACTCCTCGAACCGTTATCCGGACTCCGGCTTGGCTGTCCGCCTTCAAACCCTCTCCACCCGCCGCCCGACGAGCCGCGAGACGATGGTCCGGGGAGTACGCTCCGGTCACTCTGACGGGTCCCGGAATTGGTCGGCGCCCGACCCGATCCGAATGTCGGATTGCTCTGGCGGCCGCCGGGATTCCCCTCAAACCGCCGCCATGCGGTTCCGCCCGTATTTGGCTGCTGTACGCCGCTCTGCCCGCGATTCGGCGTAAATCCGCTGTTGGATCCGCCGCGCTGGGGCTCATTGACGCTCCGCCAGCCGGACGTTGTACCGTTCTGGCCCGCCGAGAAGCCCTGCCGCGATCGCTCTTCGAGGCCGCGCCGTTGTTGTTCGAACGGAACGCGCTGCTGCCGCGCCGTCTGTCCGCGGCCCGCAAAGCGGAGGTTGTCGCTGGTTTGCGGCATCCGTCCCCGCGGATCGCGGTCGGCGAATCTTACGCTCGATCGGTCCGGCGCGATCGGAAGCTGTCCGCGCACCATTCCCGCTCGCTGAATATCGCCCGTCGAAGGACGGACCGAGTTGCGCCGGTCCACTGCGCCGCGTCCGAAGCGTCCAGCGTCCACCGATGTAATGCCGTTGCGAACGCGGGCGTTCCGGTAGGAGCTGTATACACTGCCGTTGATAAACGACGTGTGATTGCCAAATCCACCGTTTCGGTAGCCGGCGTAGATGCCCTTGCCATACCAGGGATGAAACCGCTCGCGCGGCGCCAGGGGAACCCATCCGACGTGGCCGAATCCAAAGCCGCCTCCGCCGCGCCCGCCCCACCCGAAGAAGCCGACCACGGCAGGCCTCCAGTAGTGCCGGCCTCCACGCGCGCCGGGATACCAGCACCATCCGACGCCTGCCCGTTGATACCAGTTGCCCCAGTGATAGGGAGCCCAGCCCCACGGATCGTAACTGACCCAGGTCCAGCCGTAGTAGTCTTCCCAGCTCCATCGGCCGTTTTGGTAAGGAGCCCAGTCGTCCGTCACTTGCGGAACCCAAACGTTACCGTATTCCGGATCGTTGTCCCAACGCCCGTAATGATCCAGCTCCTCGGCGCCATACACATCCTGCGGAACGTGCTGCGTGCTCTGCGACCGTTCAAGATCGCGATCGCGATTGTCGTTCCAGCGGTCCCATTCGTCGGCGGCGCGTGCGTTCGAGATGCGGAATTCCGGATCGTCCGGATTGCCACGCGCAACCATCATCTGACCCGCATTCAGGCGCTCGGACCCGTTAGGCGTGTAAACCTCGACCTGGCCTGCCCGAACCGAAATCTCAGAGGTTCCATCGGACCGCACCGCGATGCGGTAAGACCCCATCCCCAGCGGCCGGATCGACACGCTGGGCGTCGCAATCTCGATCTGCGCATCCGACTCGCGCAGTATCCGGTAAGTGACCAGCCCGGTCGCGACCTGCAATTGAATTCTGCGGTCTTCGAGTTCGCTGAGCCGGACTTCGGTTCCCTGCCCCAGCCGCGCGAAATTCGCATAGTCGAACTGAATCTCCGCCCGCGAACTTGCGCCCGTCATCAGGCGGTCCTCGACCAGGAGCGGCGCGTTTTGTGCCGCCGCCACGACGTCGTTCGAGTCGCCGCGACGCACGCTCACGTCTCCATTGATGATGCTGATGCGCGCCACTCCGCGGCCCTGCTCCTCTTCGATTTGCTGATCCGGCGACTGCTGCGGAGGTAGTTGCTGGGCAAACAGAAAAGGAGCAAGGGATGCGGAGGCTGCCGCAACCACGAGGAGAAACACTTGAAATGGTCGATACATAGCCATTTACCTACTGGTTTATTAACACTTCAGGGTCCAAACGGAAATGCGTTTGTTAACAAAAGCTTATGAAGACCCGGCGCGGTCTGGCAATGGCTGAAAACCACCACTGCCGGTTGCTCGTGACCGATATGCGTAAAGGAGGCAGATCGTTGAGAATGCAACACTAAAGCCGCGGAATCAGCGAATGGAGCAATTTGACCAACGTGTCGCGGACCCGCGCGCCGGTCTCAAGGACCTCTTCGTGGTTAATCTTCTGATCAAGAACGCCCGCCGCCATATTGGTCACACACGAGATCGCCAGGCACTTTACTCCCATGTGATTCGCGGCAATCACCTCGCCCGCTGTCGACATCCCTACCAGGTCCGCACCGATGGTCCGCAAATAGCGAATCTCGGCGGGTGTCTCGTAACTCGGACCTGACAGCGCCGCGTAGACGCCTTCCGGCAACTCTAGGCCTAGCTCGGCTGCGGTCGTCTTTGCCACTGCGCGACATGACTTCGCATAGGCATCGCTCATGTCCGGAAAACGCGGACCGAGTGAATCGTCGTTTGGACCCATCAACGGATTCGCGCCCTGCAAGTTAATGTGGTCCGAAATCAGGACCAGCGAGCCCTGCCCGTACGTCACATTGATCCCGCCGGCGGCGTTTGTGAGGATCAGGCTCTTGACGCCCAACTTCCCCAGCACACGGACTCCGAATACAACTTGCTGCGGCGTATAGCCCTCGTAGAAATGCACGCGCCCGGACAGCGCGGCGACCGTAATTCCGCCCGATTCGCCGATGACTAGTTTGCCCGCGTGGCCAACCGCCGTCGAACGCGGCCACCCGGGAATCTCGGCGTACGGAATCTCGGTGCGATTGCTGAGCGTATCGGCAAACGCGCCAAGCCCCGAGCCCAGTACGACTCCGACAGTTGGCTTTGCCGGAATCCGGCTGGACAGGAATTCGACTGCTTCTTCAATGCGTGCTTCTGGCATGATGACGGCCTTCATTCTAACAATCGGCTCTGGCCTGGAAGCTACAATGAAGGTCCGAATGACCCGTTCGCGGGTACCAGCACCGAATCACGACCCCCATGCTTGACCCGCTTGCCCAGTCCGCACTCGACGCCCGCGAATACGCCCACGCGCCCTACTCGCATTTCCTCGTTGGAGCCGCGCTCGAGGACTCCACCGGCCGCGTCCATACCGGCTGCAACGTCGAGAATGCAACATACGGACTCACGATCTGCGCCGAACGCGTCGCCGTTTTCAAAGCCATTTCCGAAGGCGTGACGCCTCGCACGTTCCGCCGAATCGCCGTCGCGGCGGACGCGCCGTCGCTTACTCCGCCATGCGGCGCGTGCCGCCAGATTCTTTGGGAATTCTGTGGCGACATCGAAATTCTATTAGTGAATCCGCGCGGCGAGACGATGTCCGTCCAGATGCGCGAACTGTTCCCGAGGCCCTTTGATGATTCGTTCCTTTAGCCTGCTGCTTGCCTTTGCCTGCGCCCTCGCCGCGGAACCCGTCGACTGGATTTGGTCCGCACGCTGGGTCGTAACTATGGACGCGCAACACCGCGTCATCGAGAACGGTGCGGTGGCGGTCCGCGGCGAACGCATCGTCGCGGTCGGAACGAAAGCGCGCATCGACCGCGACTACCAGCCCAAGCAGCGCCTCGACATCCCTGGCATTCTGACGCCCGGGCTCATCAATACACACACCCACGCGGCCATGTCGCTCTTCCGCGGCATCGCCGACGATCTCCGCCTCCAGGACTGGCTACAGAACTACATCTTTCCCGCCGAAGCCAAAAACGTGACCGCCGACTTCGTCCGCTGGGGGACCCGCCTCGCCTGTCTTGAAATGGCGCTGTCGGGAACTACGACCTACACCGACATGTACTACTTCGAGGACGTGGTCGCCGAAGCCACGAAAGAGGCCGGCCTGCGCGGAGTCCTCGGGCAGACCATCATAAAGTTCCCGGTCGCCGACTACAAAACACCCCAGGAAGCCCTCGTTGGGACCGAGCGCTTTATTCGGCGCTTTCAAAACGATCCGCTGATCGTGCCGTCGCCCGCGCCGCACGCGCTCTACACGAATTCCGACGAGACTCTGAAAGCAGCGCGCGCGCTCGCCAACAAGTACAAGGTCCCGCTGATCACGCACCTCGACGAAACCAAGAAGGAACACGACGATGCGCTAGCCGATCGCAAGATGACGCCCACCAGACTCCTCGATTCGCTCGGCGTCTTCAATGGACGTACCGTCGCCGCGCACGCCGTCTGGGTCGACGACGCCGACATCAAGATTCTGAAGCGCCGCGGCGTGGGCGTCGCGCACAATCCGTCGAGCAACATGAAGCTCGCGAGCGGCGTCGCGCCGGTGATGAAGTTCCTGGCGGCCGGACTCGCTGTTGGACTCGGCACCGACGGAGTCGCCGGCAGCAACAACGACCACAACATGATGGAAGAGATGGATCTCGCGGCGAAGCTCCAGAAGGTCACGACAATGGATCCGCGCGCCCTCAACGCCGTCCAGGCGCTCGAATTGGCGACGATGGGGGGCGCCCGCGTCCTTGGACTCGAAGCGCAGATCGGCTCGATTGAGGCCGGCAAGCGCGCCGACATGATCACGATCCGCACCGATCAACCGCACGCCACGCCGCTCTATAACGTGTATTCGCAGATCGTGTATGCGCTCAAGGGGTCGGACGTCCGCGACGTCATGGTGAACGGACGCCTGATCGTGCGCGACCGGAAAATGCTTACGCTCGATTCCGCGGCCATCCTGGCGAAAGCCACCGAGTATCAGGAAAAAGTGCAGGCGTCGCTCGTGAAGAAATAAGGATGGCTAAGAAATAAGGCCGGCCAGAAATGAGGTTGGTCAGGAAAGCGGTCGAGAGATATTTCTGACCTCTCCCGTTCGCTCTAACGTCGTAGCATCCGCGCCACGACCGGCATGATCAGGCCCTTGCATCGGCAACGTCCGTAGCCGTGAAGTCCGTACCCTTGAACAACAAGGGTTCGCCGGACCACCGTGCCAATCCGTAGGCCGCGCAATCTCCAAAGTTCAGCCCGGCCGCATGCCGTCCCTTCCCAAAACGCCGAAAGGCCAATCGGGCTGCCGCGAGTTGTTCGTCATCGAAGGCCACGGTCTCGACCGAGGCCCGTCGAAGAAACAAATCGAGGTCCGCTCCGGCGTCGTCTCCCCGCCGACCCTCCAGGACCATCGCTGACTCAAGAACCGACACGGCCGAGATCAGACGCCGCGGCGCCGCCTCGATCAACGAAACAAACTCCGCCCTCTCCGGCTCGTCCTGCATGATCGCCAGCACCGCGGATGTGTCGAGGGTCATCGCGCCGGCACTCCGGAGTCGTCATAGCCGAGAATCTCTTCATCGCTGAGCGTAGAGATCACGGGCCGCTTCCCACACCGCAAGGCAATCGCATTCAATTCATCGACGAGCGAGCGCCCAGCCTTGGCGCGACGGAGCCGCTCGTACCTCTCGGCAACCGCCGTCCGAATCGCCTCGGTAAGCGACTCGCCCGTCAGGTCCGCCAGCTTGCGGGCAAGCTGTTCCGTTTGATCATTCTTAATGCTGATGGGCATGAATCTACCTATCATGAATAATATCATGATAGGTAGATTGTGCTCGGCGGCACGCTGCAACGGAACACGCGAGGCTTCCGCGCACGGGCACCTCGGTTGTGATGTAATATCGCATGTGCGCTTAGCGCTCCTGATCTTCGCCATCTCCTTGACCGCCTGCCGTCAGCCTCCGCCGACCGCGCTCGACCGCCTGCATCCCTGCAAGATCGAAGAAGGTCCGACCGAAGCCTTCTGCGGCACATTCGATGTCTTTGAAAACCGCGAAACGAAGATCGGCCGCAAAATCGCGCTGAAGATTGTTGTCGCACCAGCGCTGAAGCGGGTTCCCAGAGCCGATCCGCTCTTCATCTTTGAAGGCGGACCCGGCGGCGGCGCGGCTACCCTCGCGCAGTATAGAATCCCGCTCTTTCGCCGCTTCCAACAGGACCGCGACATCGTCATGATCGATCAGCGTGGCACTGGCGCCTCGAATCCTCTGAATTGCGAACCGGATGACCGCGACGAAGAAGACTTCTCTAAGATCGACGAGTATCCCGTGGATCGCCTGCGCGGCTGCCTCGAGAAATTCAAAGCGGACGCGCGCATGTACACCACCGCCATCGCCATGGACGACATCGACGAAGTTCGAAAGTATTTGGGCTACGGCGAGATTAATCTCTGGGGCGGCTCTTATGGAACCCGAGCGGCGCTTGTTTACCTGAAGCGTCACGAGGATGCGGTCCGCACCGTGGTTCTCGACGGCGTCGCTCCGCCCGACATGCGGATGCCGCTGTTCATGCCGCGCGATGGACAGCGGGCACTGGACCTCATGCTCGACGACTGCACCAAGGACGCCGCGTGCAACAAGCAATTCCCGAAACTACGCGAGTCGGTCGCAGCAATGTTCGCCCACGTCGCCTCCAATCCTCGCATCCGTTTTACGCACCCGCGTACCGGAAAGCCTGCTGAGCTCGCCCTCTCGCACCGCCTGATCGCGTCCATTCTCTTCAGCGCTCTCTACGATCCGACTCTCACGTCCCTGTTGCCCCGTTTGATCACGGATGCCTCCCAAGGCAATTACCAGGGGATGCTCGCCCTCGCCTTCTCGCGCAGCCTGCCGAAAGGCGCGATGAGCGAAGGCATGTTTCTGTCGGTCGTATGCGCCGAGGATGTCCCGCGCACAAATCCCGAAGAGATCGCGCGCGAAGCCAATGGCAACTTTCTGGGCACGGCATTCTTCGACACGCGCATGAAGCCCTGCGAGTTCTGGCCGAAAGGCCACGTGCCGGAGGATTTCTATCAGCCGGTAACCTCCTCCAAACCCGTGCTGGTCCTATCCGGCGCCGACGATCCGGTGACACCCCCTTCCTGGGGCGAGCATGTCGCTAAGTCGCTGACCAACGCCAGGCATTTTGTCGTACCGGGCGCAGGCCACGGAACCACGCCGCGCGGTTGCGTTCCGCGCCTGATGGAACAGTTCCTGGACGAAGCCAGCGTCAAGAACCTCGATCCGGCGTGCCTGCAGTCGCAGCACAGACCGCCCTTCTTCGTCACCTACACCGGAGCGGAAAAGCCGTGATCGAGATCCAAGGGCTGCGCAAGAAGTTCGGTTCCGTCGAAGCGGTTCGCGACGTCAGCTTTAGCGCGCAGGACGGCACGGTCGTCGGCCTTCTCGGGCCAAACGGAGCCGGCAAAACCACGACGCTCCGCATGCTTTCGGGCTTGATGAAACCCGATGCCGGGACTATCCGCGTCGACGACGCCGACGTGGTGGCGGATCCGATCGGCGCCCAGGTCCACATGGGTCTGCTTCCGGATTCTCGCGGACTCTACCCGCGCCTGACTCCCATCGAGCACATCGAGTACTTCGGCCGCCTCCATGGCCTGGACGACTCGGTGCTTTCCGCGCGTACCAAAGTCCTGATGACTCGGCTGGGGCTCAACGAATTGGCGAACAGGCGCGTCTCGGGATTCTCGCAAGGCGAGCGGACCAAAGTCGCCTTGGCGCGGGCCATCGTCCATGAGCCGCGCAACGTGATCCTCGACGAACCGACGAACGGACTCGACGTCATGAGCACGCGCGCGATGCGCGAACTGATCCGCGGTCTGCGGCGCGACGGTTGCTGTGTTCTCTTCTCGAGCCACGTGATGCAAGAGGTGTCCGCGCTCTGCGATCGCATTGTGGTGATCGCGCAAGGCAAAGTGGTGGCGGACGGAACACCGGACGAGCTCCGCAGCATGACGGGGCGGGAGAATCTGGAAGACGCGTTTGTCGCGCTTTCCGGCCTCGACCCGGAGGAACTCACGTGAAAACGCTACGTCAATTGTGGGTCGTGTTGAAGAAGGAGCTTCGCGATGCGACGCGCGACCGGCGTTCAATTTCCTCACTTCTGGTCGGTGCGGTGCTCATGCCGGCCATCTTCGGCGGGATGTTCACCGTGATGGCCGGACGCCGCGGCGATGCGCGGGAAATCAAGGTCCCAATCGCGGGAGTCGAGAACGCGCCGGCCTTCGTCGATTGGCTCAAGCAACAGGCCGGTGTCCAGGTCGTTGCGGCTCCTGGCGATCCGGAACAAGCCGTACGCGATCGCAAGGAGGACATTGTCCTCATCATTGAAAAGAACTTCCTCAAGGACATGGCGCGTGCCGTGCCCGCGCCGGTGAAACTGGTCAGCGACTCGACGCGCGACGGCGCGCGTCAGAAGGTTTCGCGGGTCCGCGCACTGGTCAACGGGTATTCCAGCGAACTGGCCGCCTTGAGGCTGATCGCGCGCGGCGTGGCGCCGTCGGTCGCCTCTCCCGTGCGCGTGGAAGAAGTTGAGGTTTCGAGCGCACAGGAACGGCTCGCGACTCTGCTCAACTTCTTGCCGCTCGTGCTTGTCCTCGCCGCTCTGACGGGCGGAATGCAGATTGCCATCGACACCACCGCTGGGGAGCGCGAGCGCGGTTCGCTTGAGCCGCTACTGTTGAGCCCCGTTCCTCGCATCGCGCTCGCCGGCGGCAAGTGGCTCGCCGCATCGGCGTTCGGCTGTGCGTCCGTGTTGTTCTCGATGGTGTTGATGGTCAATGTTCTGCGCCGCGTTCCCTGGCACGACCTCGGAATCCGGTTCCGCGTTTCGGACGGCGACCTCATGAGTTTGCTCGCGTTGATCCTGCCACTCGCGTTGTTCTTGAGCGCGGTGGTCATGTTTGCGTCCACCTTCGCGCGGTCGTTCAAGGAAGCGCAAGGTTACATCAGCGTTCTGATCCTGCTTCCAATGCTGCCAGGCATCCTGGCCACGCTGTATCCCTTTTCGAACCGCCCCTGGCTCGCACCGATTCCGATCGTCGGCCAGTACGCTCTCGCCGCGGACGTCCTCGGCGGCAAGACTCCAGCCGCGGGCTTTTACGTCCTCGCCGGTGTTGCCGTGCTTCTCTGCGCCGGCGCCTTTGTACTGCTCGCCTCACGGCTTCTGGAACGAGAGTCCATCGTCTTCGGCTCCGGCACTTCGCTCAGCTTGAGGACGGCCGCGGCGTACAGATTAAAC
>JBDTTK010000107.1:0-9257 GCA_039930685.1 Bryobacteraceae bacterium
CAAAGCAGGAAACGCTCCGTGCGCGTCCAGGACATCAGGTTTGGTCTCGCCGGGCGTCCACATCTCGATGCCTTCGCCCTTCTGCCAAACGGCGTAAATGCCTTTTTTCGTGGCGACCAAGGCTGGATTCTTGCCGCCGTCCAATGCTTTCTCAGGAAGCCCGGGCGCTTTTAGAAACACGGTGCTTTCGCGCCGGTAGACGGCAGCCACCTCGCCTTTCGCGTCGCGCGCGAGCCCGCCGCCGTCCATCGGACACGCTTCGATTTTCCACGAGCCTTCGCCAACTTTCGTCGCAGCGCCGAACGTCTTTCCATCGCGCGATTCGGCAACGTACATGTCGCGGTGTCCCGCAAGCACATTCCGGAACATGACGCGGACGCTGCCGTCGGCAGCCACGTCCACGCTCGGGTGGCAGCACTGGCAGATGGTTCCATCCGGCGACTCATAAATGCGGTGGTTAACGGACCACGTAATGCCGCCATCGTGAGAGACGCTGCCATAGAGCGTCGTACCTTTTTCGCGGAGGTCGAGCCACGCAGCGTAGATTACGTTACCGGAACCGCCCATCGCATGCAGACCTTCCCGCGCGGCGTCGCCGGCGTCGTTGATGCGCACGGGCGCGGACCACGTTTTGCCGAGGTCTGTCGAGTGCCATGCGACGAGATTTCCGGAGCTCTGGCTATGGCCGGAGGCCTGATTTTGCGGCCCACGGACGATGGCAGAGACCACCACATTATTCGCGGACGTGAAGGCGACACGGGGTCCGCGGTGCATGCCGGCCGCCAGCGTGTCCTTGTTTGGCAGGGTGACGGGCGCGCCGAATGTCTTTCCGTCGTCCGTCGAGAGGCCGAACTGAATAGAGTTGCCGGACGCATAGACGATCGCAACCTTGCTGCCGTGCGCAGCAAGTTGGGGCTGGCGATTCGGAGCGTCAGGCGAAGCCGACGGAATGCTGAGGGCGAGGACGAGGGTCAGGAGCGGAGTCATTACTGTGGATACTCCTTTGCGAGCGAAGGGTTTCTAAAGAAATAGTAGCGCGCCCAGGGGAGCGCTACGTATTTCTCGAACGTTGGCCGGAACCGACTTAGAACAGTTGGGATAGTTGGATGAAAAGGCCCGCCAGGCCGAGCGTCAGCAGCACTAATCCAGCCAGTCGCGCGAATTTCCGGGCGTCCGACGACGAGAACTCTTCCGACTCAAAGAACCGCTGCCGCGGTTTGCCGGAGCGGGATTGCGCCTGGTCCGCAAATTGCCGGATTCCAGCAGCCACCATGATGCAGAAACGAAGAAATACGCCCGGATCGACAAGGATACGGAGTCCTAGATAAGCGATGACCAACGTCGCGGCCATCGCCGGCAGGGCTCCAATATCCTTGATCGTCCAGGGCATTGCCTTTTACTTGGCCGCGATCGGCGTCAAAAGCGGCTGTGTGGCCGGCGGCTTCACGGGCGTCTTCGACGGGAACGGAAGCGTATCCGGCGAAATGCGAACGGCGGTGGTGAACTTGAACGGGTACTTGCAATTGCTCGGGTACGTCATCTCGACGAAGTACGCGCGGTAGCCCTTTTCCGGCTTCGGAATGCGCGCCACATAGACGCCCGGCTTGTCTTCTTTGAGCACGGTGTCCTTGTAGGCGGGTCCGATGCTCATCAGGCGGAAGTCGCGGGCGTTCGGGTTATCGGCGACCCAGACCTTGACTTCGGTCGGCTTGGTTTGCGAGTGAACCCGGATCGAGCCATCCTTTTCAAACTTCCAGTCGAATTTCGGGCGCGGGAAGTTATGAATGACGGCGTCGTAGTAGGCGGTGTTGGTCTGCGCGGCGTCGGTGCCGCGGAGCGAGTGGTCGGAATTCGGCACATACCGCAAATACTTTTCGCCGTAGATCTGGTCGAAGTAGAACTGCGACGAGTCCGGCAGGAAGAACTGGTCGCCGGCGGAATTCACGATGTACTTCGGCATCGTCAGGCGTTCACGGTAGCTGAACGGTTCGACGATCTTCATGAGGTCCTTGTACTCTTTGGTGCCGTTCCAATCCATGATTTGCCACTGCGTGTAATTGCCGACAGCGGGCGCCCAGAAACCGTAGGCGCGCCAGTGGTGATCGAACGACGGCTCGATGTTGAGCATGTCGATGACGATGGGTTCGATGGCGATCACGCGCTTGTCGACGGCTGCCGTGGTCCAGGTGGTCCAGCCGCGCTTCGAGCCTCCGGCAACGACGTAGGTATCGACCTTTACCTTCCCACCGGCTTCGCTGGCCGTGAATTCAGTGATCGCGTCCATCGCCTTCACAGCGCTCTTGGTCATCGGGAGGCGCGCGGGCCAGATGGAATCGCCGGTACGAAGATATTTGTCCCAGGTGTAGGCGATGAAATCGTCCTCGACCATTCCCTGGGGGTGATCTTCGAATGACATCGGCTGGTTCGGCACCATCTTGAGTTCGGAGACCACAGCGCCGGTCGTGATCGCCATGTCAGCCCGGACCGGGTCGATCTTTTCGGGAACTTTGTCCTTCTGTGATCCGCCCGTGATGTACAGGTGTCCGGTGGAACTGGTTACCTTGTCCGGCTTGACGATAATCAGCCAATGACGCCAGACTGCGGAATTCGCCTTGACGGGCGTGACCCAAGTCTGCGACGTCAGGTCCAGGATATAACCGGTATAGCCCTGTCCTGGAATGGTCTTCACGAGCTCCCATTTGTAGCTCGGATCCGGGGTCCAGACGTACTTATCGAGGGCCGTTTCCTTATATTTGCCGGCAGCGCGAGAGGCGTCAGCGGCAGTGAGCGTGAACGAAAGAGCGAGTGTGGCCGCGACAGTCGCGACGAAACGGGGAAATATACTCATCGCTCGTTAGTATAGTAAAACTGATGCTTTCCAAGTGGCTCGGGGCTCTGCTGGCGTGCGTTGTCGTGATGAGCGGGGCCGCTCAAAAGAAGCCTCCGCCTCGAAGCAAGACGGCGGCGCGAGTGAAGGCGGCGCCGATTTCTCCGGATGTAGCGCAGGCCAACCGCTGGATGCGCCCGATGACCCTGCGTGAAAAAGTGGCGCAACTGGTCGTCGGCACCACGTATGGCGAGGCGCCAGGCGCCCGGTCCGCTGATTTTCGGAAGTACCAGCGCTGGGTCCGCGATTTGCGAATCGGCGGACTGATCGCCGTCAACCGTGTGGTCGCGGGGAACGTTCGCAATGCCGAACCCTTCGCCATGGCGGCGTTCTTCAACCGCATGCAGCGCATAGCCAAAGTTCCCTTGCTGATCTCGGCGGATTTCGAGCGCGGTGCGTCCATGCGCGTTGCCAATTCGCCGAAGTTCCCTTACAACATGGCGTATGGCGCCGCGCGCGATTTGGAAGCGACGAAATTCGAAGGCGCGGAGACGGCGCGGGAAGCGCGGGCGCTGGGCGTCCAGTGGGTGTTCGCGCCGGTCGCCGACGTGAACAACAATCCGCTGAATCCGGTCATCAACATCCGGTCGTACGGCGAGAATCCCGAGGATGTGTCGGCGCAGGTGAAGGCCTACATTGAGGGCGCACATTCCGATCCCAAAGCGCGGGTGCTTCTAACCGGCAAGCATTTCCCAGGTCACGGCGACACGGCGACCAACAGCCATCTGGAAATGGCGCGCCTCGAGGCGTCCCGCGAGCGGATGGACGCGCTCGAGCTAAAGCCGTTTCGTGCGGCGATCCAAGCAGGCGTGGACGCGGTGATGACCGCGCACATGGCGGTTCCGGCGATCGAGGACGAGGATGTTCCGGCCACGCTGTCTCCTAAGATATTGACGGGCTTGCTGCGGAAGGAACTGGCTTTCCCCGGGTTGATTGTGACCGACGCGCTCGATATGAAAGGCGTCAGCGAAAAGATTTCGAACGGCGAAGCCTGCGTCCGCGCACTCGAAGCCGGCGCCGATATCCTGCTGATGCCGCCGAAGCCCGAGGTGTGCATAGACGCTGTGCTGGCCGCGGTCCGGAAGAAACGGCTGACCGTGGCGAGGATTGAGGACAGCACGCGTAAACTGCTGGCCGCGAAGGCGCACGTCGGACTGCACAAGCAAAAGCTAGTTGACGTCGAAGCCGTCTCCGATATCCTCGATTCGCCCGATGCCTACGATCAGGCGCAGTCGGTCGCAGACAAGGCCATGACACTCGTGCGTGACGACAGGAATCTGGTTCCCTTGGCGGACGGCAGGACAGCCTGCGCCTTCGCCATCACCGAGCGGCGCAACTCGCCGTACGGAGCCCAGTTCCTGCTGGAATTGCGCCGGCGCGTCCCAGGGATCAAGGCTTCGGCGATCGACGGGCAGTGGCTGGATACGGAACTGCAAGCCGCGTCCGATGCGGCAGCCGGATGCTCGGCCATCGTCGTTGCGACATACGTGACAGCGTCCGACAGCCGCAACGACGTGGCTTTGCCGCCGAATCTGATGGCGTTCGTGAATCGGCTGATTGAGGGTTCCGCGGACGGGAAGGCTCCGCCGGTGATTCTGGTTTCGCTGGGCAGTCCGTATTTACTGCAGGCATTCCCGAAAGTCGCCGCGTACCTGGCGTCGTTCAGTACGACCACCACGTCAGAAACCGCGGCCGCGAAGGCTCTGGCCGGCGAGATCGCGATCGGCGGCAAACTGCCCGTGACCATTCCGGGATTCGCGAAGTACGGCGACGGAATCTCGCGCGAGGCGCGCGCTGCGGCCACGAATTCAAACGTGCAAAGATAACGCGGAAAGAAAGAAAAATCATGGTCAATATCACCTGGCTGGGACACGGAACGTATCAGTTCGCGCTCGAGACTGGAGAGGTCTACGTGGTCGATCCGTGGATCGAAGGCAACCCGAAATATCCGGCGGACCATACGTTCTCCCGCGTCGACGGCATTCTGCTGACGCACGCGCACTTCGATCATGTCGGAGACGTGGTGAACCTCGCGGGGCAGTTTTCAGCGCCGGTCGCGGCGATCTACGAATTAGCGACCTGGCTCGGCGGCAAGGGCGTCGCGAACGTGATGGGCTTCAACAAAGGTGGCTCGGTACAGATCGGTCCGCTGAAAGTGACCATGACCCACGCCTTGCACAGCTCCGGGATTCTTGAGGACGGCAAATTCATTTATGGCGGCGAGGCCGCGGGCTTCATCCTGACGTTTCCCGACGGGCGGGTCGCATACTGCGCGGGCGATACGACGGTCTTCTCCGACATGGCGCTCTATCACACGCTGTACAAGCCGGATCTCGCATTCCTGCCGATCGGCGATCTCTACACCATGTCACCGAAAGAGGCGGCGCTGGCGTGTCAGATGATCAAAGCGAAGAAAGTGATCCCGGTGCATTGGGGGACGTTTCCTCCATTGACTGGCACTCCGGCGGAGCTGGCGAAATTGATCGAGGGAACCGTGGACACGGCGGTGTGGGAACTGGTTCCGGGCAAAACGGTTTCCTGGTAAGCCCGTTCCCTACGGGATCCTGGCTGCGAGGCGCCTTGCTAACGGCCTTCGATACGAATGGTTTTCAATGCCGACGTGTGGCCGTTCACGAGAGTGACGGCGGACTTGGCAACGCCATAATGCTCCGCAAGAAACGCACAGAGCGCGGCGTTTGCCTTACCCTTCTCCGGAACCGCCGCAATCTTGATACGAAGGGTTCCATCCGGCAATTCACCCACGATCTCGTTGCGAGAACTGCGCGGCACAATCTTCACGCGTAACGTCATTGGGTTAGTATTCCGATAGATGGGGAGGACACCTATGCGTTTACCTACCAGTTTGGCATTTCGCGGATTTCGGTCCGCGCAGGCAGCGACAGCCCTGCTGACAACGATGGCGTTGACCGGTCCAATGCTGCGCGCCGATTTCTCGTACGAGCAGACGACGCAGGTCACCGGCGGATCGATCGTGAATACGCCGTTCGCCGGCGGGCGCGTCAAAGAGCCCGTGATACGGACGGTAATGGTTAAGGGCAACCGGATGGTCCACCTTGGAAAGGACCGCGCGACGATCATCGACATCGACGCTGAGACGTTCACGGAAGTGAATTTTGAGAAAAAGAACTATAGCGTTCTGACGTTCGCCGAAATGAAGCAGGCGCTGGACGCCGTCGCGCAGCGGATGGCGGCGGCCCAAGGGCAGCGGGGTCCGCAGGCGGCGGAGAGCGAATTCAAGCTTTCGGTCAACGACACCGGTGCGTCCAAGGAAGTCAGCGGTGTGAACACGAGCCAGAAAATCCTCACCCTCACGACGGAGTCCCCAACGACCGACCAGTCCGGCAATACGCACACCTCCGGGAGCATCTTTGAATCAGACATGTGGCTTGCACCCGAGATTCCCGGCTATGACCAGGTCCGGGCCTTCAATCAGCGGATGGGCGAGAAGTTCGGACGGGCATTCGGCGGGGCGTCGTTCAATTTTTCACCGGGAATGTCGCGTGGGCTCTCCGAATTGGCGAAGGAAACCGCGAAGCTGAAGGGGATTCCGGTACTGCAGACCTCCAAGATGACGCAGACGATGGACGGCAAACCCGTCCCCGGATTTGGAGGGATGAACATGCCGACCCGCGGGCAGATGGGCGCGGCGGCCGGCGACTCGGTGGCGGGGGCGGCGCTCGGACGGTTGGGTGGGCTGGGCGGATTTGGCAGGAAGAAGAAGGAAGAGGCGCCGGCACAACAGGCTCCGCCCGAGGATGCTCCTCCGGCCGGTCCGATGATGGAAACCACAACCCAGATGACGACGTTCTCGTCCCAGCCAGTGGAGGCCTCGAAGTTCGAGCCGCCTGCCGGATTCAAGCAGGTCGAGAGCGAGATGAAAAAGATGATGAGATAGCGCCCGGAGAGTCGGTAGAAACACGAAGGGCGGACCGTTTGGGGGTCCGCCCTTTTCGTTTCTATTCCGGATCTGTGCGGCGCTTTTTGCGGTTGCGCTTGCGGGCGAGGGCTTCCTTGGTACGGCGCTTCTCACCTGGCTTCAGGTAAAAGGAATGACGCTTGATTTCCTTAATGATGTCTTCCTGTTGGACCTTACGCTTGAACCGGCGAAGAGCGCTTTCCAGGGTTTCACCGTCCTGGAGATGGACTTCAGCCAAAAAATATCACCCCGCTTTCAACTTTTTTAGTCTAGCAGATCGCCCCGACGCGATTTAGCTCTCAAGGCGGATGAGATCGAATTTCTTCAGCAGAGCGAATTTCGTATGAACGCTGGCGATCTTCTCGCCGCGCTGTTCGATGCGCTCTTCCTCGATGTTCCCCAGCGGACCTGCCAGTTTCAGGTAGGCTACGCGCTCCGGATCGATTCCCATGATGCGGCAACAGGTTGCGTCGACCGCGAGCAGATCCGAGCCCATGACCATGACTCCGGCGGGCTTCGGCGTACCCTGGATCGGTCCGTTGCCTTCCATGCCCACGATTCCGTCGACGATCGCGAAACTGCGGCGGCCGAAGATGCGATTCAGCCCAACGATCGAACGCTCGATCTTGAGGTGGTGAAGATGATTCTTCGGCCATCCGTAAATGCAGCCGGGAACCAGGCCAAAGTAGTTCTTCATCGAGAGGGTGGCGCCCGCCCAATGGTGCGTCTTCATCTTCGCCAGCGACACGATGAGATCGGCGCGCAGGGCGGTGTTCGGAAGGTAGATTTCGCCAAGTTCCGGATTGCCCTGAAGCGCCGTGACGTCGTCGCGGTTGAGGTCCGTGAAGATATCGTCGAACTTCGGGATTTCCGTCCGGTAACGCGCGAGTTCCGCAAGGTCATACGTGTCCCGCCGGTGCCCCGGACCTTCCCCGATCCGGACTTCAGCGGCCCCAAGTTGGTGGAACACCTCGAGCGCGGCAGCGACGATCGAAACATCCGTGTTGATGCACGTGTTGCGGTCGAATTCGACCATGTTGGGCTTCAGCAGGACCCTTTTGCCGCGCACATCCAGGCCGCACTGCTTGACTCCCTCGAGCATCCGGTGCGCGAGGTCATCCGAGTACCGGGCTGCTTTCACGATGGTGACCGCGGACGTCCAATCCGGCCGATTCCCAGAACGCTCGAGTCGAAGCCCTGCCCATCCGGCGAGGGCACCCGCGCCTAGAATCGGCAGTAGATTGCGGCGGCTGAGGGCGATGCCTTCGTCTTCGGCTCCGGTTTGGCCGGTGGTGCTCGCAGGTTGCCGGGGATCTTCGCTCATGCCGCGCCTCCGGTCTTGAGAAGATGACAGGCGCCGCCAGGAGCCGCGATAGCTTCGAGGGCCGTTTCGAGGATGTCCCCGTTCGGCGCGACATCCGGGTGGGTGGATGCCGGCGCTTCTTTCCCATGCATCTGAAGCGCGATCGAAAGCCAGGCCGACGCCATGCGGCCTTGGCGTTCCCCAAGGAGAGCCCTCGCCTTCTCAACAGAGGGCCGGATAATTTCGGCGTCGAAGTTCTGGAGTCCGACGAGCGCGATTCCGGTCGTTTCGGGATAAGAAGGGAGATAAACCTTCAGGACCTGCCGATTGCCGTAGTTCCAGCCGCCGTCCTGGCATCGCTGATCCATTATGGAGGCTTCCCCCAAGGCAATTCGCTCGGTGATTTCTTGTATTTTCAATCGCTTGCCGGCCAACTTCAACGCGAGGAGGGTGTGGGCAGTAGGTTCGATCCAGGAACTGTCGCCCGGCTTCCATGGCCAGGCCGGATGCGCCGGGTCGCGGCCGACTTCGTAGCCGATCTTTCCCAAAGCGCGGTAATACGCCGTGGATTCCGCGTCGTGGGTAGTCAGTAGCCAGTGAAGGCCACGCTTATAAGGCTCTCCAAATTCGTTGCGGAGGTGGCCAATGATCACGCAAAGTGCTGTAGCCCAGGAACTTACGTTGACATCCTGACTCGGGCGCCAGCTCCCGTCCTGGTTCTGCCAGGAGAGCAGCCGCTGCCAGGCTTGCGCGGAAGCGGGGTGACCATGTAGAGCGATTGCCGACCACGCGGTGGGTTCGATCCAGGACTGCTTGCCGGGAAAGTAGCCCCATCCTCCGTCGGGATTTTGAGTTTTGGCGAGGAATTCGAGGCGCGAGGCAAGAATAGGGTTCGTACTCGCTGGCAGGCTGGCCATGCGAGTAAAATCGGCGCTCTGAGGCGAACACTTTAGCTTCGGTCTCCGGATCGCCGGTGACTTGGCCAATTTTGTCACGATGTTGTGTCATGGAGCCACAATCGGAGTATGATCGGGGCAGATAAACCCTGTCTTTTCAAGGGAGATCGGAGGAACCAGAATTGCTGGATTGGTTGCGAATAGGCATGCGCTCGTTGCTCCTCATTTCCGCTT
>JBDTTK010000108.1:0-9249 GCA_039930685.1 Bryobacteraceae bacterium
GTAGTAGATGGGAAGACTCGCGATTTGATGCTTGATACAAATGGAAGCGTGGTTTCGGTGGAGCAGGAAGTCGCTCTCGAAAGTGTTCCGGTGGCTGCGAGGGCGTCCATCGAGAAACACGCTGCTGGAAAGCGGATCCAAAAAGTGGAGCGGGTTACGAAGGGCCAGGTTGTTACGTACGAAGCGCTGATCGTGCGCGGGCTGAAAAAGACAGAAGTGACCGTCGACGCAAGCGGTTCGATCGTCAAATAGCGCTCCGCCGAGTTTAGAAAGAGGATTACAGAGATGAAGACCGCACTACGAACGCTGGCAGTTGTTTTCGGCGCCGCGCTGATGGCGTATGGCGCATCCGGGTATAAGATCGTGGACCGCTGGCCGATTCCAGGGACTGGTGGTTGGGATTACGTGTACCTCGATGCCGGGGCTCGCCGCCTGTACATTTCACACTCGACTCAAGTGGAAGTGATGGACGCCGACAGCGGGAAAATGGTCGGCACGATCACGGACACGCCGGGCGTCCACGGAATTGCGATTGCGCCGGCGTTCAAGCACGGTTTCACGAGCAATGGACGTGAAAACAAGGTTTCGATGTTCGATCCGGCGACGCTCGCCTTGATCAAGAAGATCGACGTCGGCAAGGGTCCGGACGGCATCTACTATCATCCGGGGTCGAAGCGCGTGTTTACGAATAATCACGGCACGGACGATATCACCGCGATCGATGCGGCGACGGGAAACGTTGTCGGGACCGTGAAGGTCGGCGGGGCAGGGGAGCAGCCGGTTTTCGGCCGCGATGGATTGATTTACGTGAATCTCGAAGACTCGGCGGAGGTCGTCGCCTTCGACCCGCAGTCGCTCGAAGTGAAGCATCGATTTCCGATCGGGGTGGCGAAAACGCCGACGGGGCTCGCCTACGACGCGAAGTCCAATCGTCTGTTCGTCATGTGCCGCGAGAAGCCACTGATGGTGGTGATGGACGCGGGGTCGGGCAAAGTGATCAGCAGCTTCCCGATTGGCGCGGGCGTTGACTGGGCGGAATTCGACTCGGGCTCCAAGACGATTTTTGCTTCGAGCGGAGCCGGAACGCTTTCGATTTTCCACGAGAAGTCCGCGGACGCGTATGAAGACGAGGGAGCGCTGACGACGCAGCCTAGCGCGAAAACGATGGCGTTCGACCCGAAGTCGAAGAAGATCTTTATGCCGGCGGCGGAGATTGTCGTCACCCCGAATGCGGATCCATCGAAGCGTCCGACGCGGACGACGAAGCCTGGATCGTTTGTCATGCTCGTGCTGGCGAAGTAAGAAATACCAACTGCTACATACCGAGGAGATTCAGCTGGACTTTGGTGTAGCCGTTCTCCTCGGCCCATACATCGAGAGCGAGGGCGGCTAGTTCATCGACCACGGGCACTGCGTGACCGCTGCGGGTGAGGTCGACCGCCTTCAAGTACCGCTGACAGGCGTCGCACGCCTCGATGCGGACGTGTCCGAAATCTTCAGCCAGGAAGACAGGCAGGTTGTCTTTCGATTCTTCTCCGCAGGCGGGACAGAGCAACCGCCGATATTCCCATTCCGTCGCGCATAGAGAACAGAGCAAAGATCGTTTGGCCCCATCGCCTTCGCCTCGCAGGACCGCGACTGCGGGCCGAGCGCCGCAGAACGGGCAGAGGTGCGGGGTGTGTGCGCCGGAGCGATCGGCGCGGACCGCAAGAGCCTCCGCGTACGGCTGTAATAGAGTTCGCGCAAAGAATGCTTCGTCCGGGGGCGCAAATGCGCAAGGGTTGTTCCAGTGATGCGCCAAGAGTTGGCTCCAGCGGTCGCCGTCCGCCGGTAATCGGCGTGCAGCGTCGGCCATTTCGCGAGGACCGTGCTGCCTGACGAGGCGCACGAGATCCGGAGCGTACTGGAAGAGGAATGCCGTATTTAGCTCCTTAGGCTGCGCGTCTGTGGCGTTGGGAAGCGATTCCGCAATGCGGCCTTGGAAGCGGAGTATCACCGCGTAGAAGTTGAGTACTTCCGAGGATTCCGGTAGCGAGGCAGAGAGCGATTCGGCGCGCGCGATGCGCGCGGCCCAGGAGAAGCGATTCATTTCTTCCCGGCCGTGACTTTATCGAACCAGAGACGGTGGTGTGCGCGCGCCCAATCCTTTGAGACTGTGCCAGTCACGATTCCAGAGAGGCCGCCCGGCACGAAGAACAGGCCCATATAGACGTGAATGATGAACGCGCCGATGGTGATGAGCGCGGCGATTTCGTGAATTACGATTGCCGCTGGGCGAATCCATCGAAGGTCGGCGGGGATGGACTCCGGGAACCAGAGGGCAATTCCAGAGAAGAAGAGGAAGATCGATCCAAAGAGCATCGCCCAATAGAACTGTTTTTGTCCGGCGTTGAAGCGGCCCTGCGGCGGCACGAGTTCGTCGCGATTCTGGATGTAGGCGGGCGCCGCTTTGAGCCATTGGCGGTCCGCGTCGGTGGTTTTCATGTCGCGGCTCCACATCTGGTGCATCCAAGCGACGGCGGCGAGGAATACGACTCCGACGACGGGGTGCCAGTAACGCGCGGTGGGTCCGCCGCCGAGGAGCGCGGAGAGCCAGTAGAGATTGGGCGAGTAGAAGGCGAGGCCTCCGATGAGGCAGTAGGTATAAGAGAGTCCGGCGAGCCAGTGGCAGAGGCGCTCCGTGTAGTTGTAGCGAACGATCTCGCCTGTCATTTTTCAGAGTCTCCGGGTTTGGGAACGCCAGTTGATTCCGAATGCACAGGCTTCGGGCCGAAGCGCATGTAGTGGAGCGCGACACCGAGGACTCCGGCGGTCATGGCGAGATTGCCCAGCCACTTGAGGGGGCCCTTCCATAAGCGAACGAGCAACGGGATCTGTGGATTCTTCGGGAGACCGCCGTAGGCTTCCGGGTTGGTCGCGTCGTGCAGGACGTAGATGACGTGCGTGCCGCCGATCGACTGCGGATCGTAGATGCCGGCGTTCTTGTGCGAGGTGTGATCGTGGAGTTGCTCGACGCGCTTGGCGGCGACTTCGAGCATGTCCGCTTTGCTGCCGAAGTGCAGGCAGCCCGTCGGACAGGCCTTGATGCAGGCAGGTTCGAGGCCTTCGCTTACGCGGTCCGAGCAGAGCGTGCACTTGAAGACTTTTTTTGTTTCCGGATTGAATTTCGGAATGTTGAACGGACAGCCGGTGACGCAATACTGGCAGCCGATGCACTGATCCTGATTGAAGTCGACGATGCCGTTTGCGTATTGCACGATCGCGCCGTCGGCGGGGCAGGCGCGAAGGCAGCCGGGATCGGCGCAATGCATGCACTGATCTTTGCGCATGAGCCAGCTCATGGAGCCGTCCTCGTGCGGTTGTTCGTTAAAGCGGATCAGGTTCCAGAAGTTCCATGCGGTGTCCGGCATCGTCTGATACGTGTTGTCGAACAGGGTTTCGCGGAAGGCGTAGCCGTTCCATTCGAGGCAGGCGACTTCGCAGGCTTTGCAGCCGATGCAGGTGGTGACGTCGATGAGCTTGGCGACGGCGTAGTCCCGCGAGGCGTCGTGGCCGGGGACCGTTCCGGCGTGGCCGGAGATCGCTTTGATCTGAAGAGTGCCGCTCAAGATTTACGCCTTCTCGATCTTCACGAGGAAGCCCTTGAACTCGGGCGTGTATGCATTCGGGTCGATGACAGCCGGCGAGAGCAGATTGACGGGCGTGCGTCCGGTGACTCCTTTGTCTTCCTGGATTCCGCGATAGCCCCAATGGATCGGGACGCCGACCTGATAGACCTTCTTGCCGTCAATGTTCATTGGCTTGATGCGGCGCGTGACCATGGCCTTCGCCAGATAGTGACCGCGCGCGCTGGATAGCTTGATCTGCTCGCCGCCGCGTAGCCCGAGCGAGTCCGCGAGTTCGGCGGGAATTTCTACGAACGGTTCGGGCACGAGTTGGACATTGACCGGATTGTTCTTGGTCCAGTAGTGGTAGTGCTCAGTGAGGCGGTACGTCGTGCAAACGATGGTGTAGCCTTCGGCGGGCGTTCCGAGTTTGTCGGCGGCGGAGTGGAAGGCTTTGGCGACGGGGTTGTTCGACTGCGCTGGATGCAGCGGATTCGCGATTGGGCTTTCGAAGGGCTCGTAGTGTTCGGGGAAGGGACCGTCGGCGAGTCCGGCGAGTGGGACGAAGACGCGTCCGACACCTTCCGGATTCATGATGAACGGACCCATGTGGTCCTTGGGGTGCGAGTCGGCCTTGAAATCCGGGACGTCGGCGCCGGTCCATTTCTGCTGCGCTTCGTTCCACCAGACTTGCTTGCGGGTTGCGTCCCAGGGTTTGCCCACGAGATCACAAGAGGCGCGGTTATAGAGGACGCGCCGATTTGCAGGCCATGACCAGGCCCAATTCGGGTAGATGCCAAGGCCGGATGGATCGTCGGTGCCGCGGCGCTGCGTCATAGCGCCAGCCTCGGTCCAAGAGCCGGAATAGAGCCAGTTGCCGCACATGGTCGAGCCGTCGTCGCGGAGGTAGCCGAAGCCAGGGACCTGCTGGCCGGCTTTGATGGTTAGACTGGCTTTCGGATCGGTGATGTCGGCAAGGGCGCGTCCGTTGAGTTCCTTCGCGACTTCGGAAAGCGATGGATTGTGCGGGTCCGAGTACGCCCAACTGAGATTCAGGATGGGCTCAGGATTCTTGCCGCCTTCTTTCCTGTAGAGGTCGCGGACGCCGAGCACGATGCGGGCGAGGATCTCCTGATCGAGCTTCGCGTCACCAGGGAGCGGAACGGCGGGCCATTTCCATTGCAGCCAGCGAGCGGAGTTGACGAAGGTGCCGTCCTTTTCGGCGAATCCAGCGCCGGGAAGCCGATAGACCTCGGTCTGGATGTTCTTCATCTCGTCGGGCGTGATGCCGGGCGAGCGCCAGAAGTCGCTGGTCTCGTCGGGGTAGATTTCGCAGACGACCAGCCAGTCGGCTTTCTTGAGCGCGGCGATGTTCTTGTTCGTGTTCGGTCCTATGGCTACGCCGTTCATGCCGAAGGCGAACATACCCTTCACGTGGCCGCCGTACATGGCGTCCCACATTTCGGTCCAAGAATATTTGCGATCGATCTTAGGGAGATTGTGAAATGCGAAGCCGTTGGCTTTATTTGCGGAGTCGCCGTACATCGCTTTGAGGAACGAAACGGCGAATTGGGGAGTGTTCGACCAGTAGTTGAAGGAATCCCAGCCCGCGGGCTTGGACGAGGTCGGCGTGATGCGCTTGAGATACGTGTTCAAGTCGACATCCGTGGGCACCGGCATCTTGAGATAGCCGGGCAGGTTGTCGAAGATCCCAGCCATGTCGGTGGCACCCTGGATGTTTGAGTGGCCGCGAAGCGCGTTGACGCCACCGCCGGCACGGCCGACATTGCCGAGCAGGAGTTGAATCATCGCGGCGGCACGGATGATTTGCGTTCCAAAGGAATGCTGCGTCCAGCCGACGGCGTAGATGATGGTCGCGACTTTGGTTGTGGCGCCATCCTTGCGGATGGAGGTGAACAAGTCGGCGGCCTTGAGAAATTGATCCTTGGGAATCCCGGTGATCCGTTCGACCATCTCCGGCGTGTATCGGGAATACTGCCGCTTGAGGAGTTGATGCACGCAGCGAGGATGCTCGAGCGTGAGGTCGAAGGCGACGTTCGGCGGGAGGCCAGGGGAAGCGGGTCCGGTGGCGGCTTCGTAGTTCCAGGTGGACTTGTCGTAGGCGCCGGTGGAGGCGTCAAAGCCGGAATACAGGCCGTCCTCGGGCAGCTTGAACCCTTCGCGGACGAGGAACGCGGCGTTGGTGAAGTGCGCTAGATATTCGCGATGGACCCGATTGTTCTCGAGCGCATAGTGGATCATGCCACCGAGGAACGCGATGTCGGATCCGGCGCGGATCTGCACGAACAGATCGGCGACCGACGCGGTCCGCGTGAAGCGTGGATCGATGACGATCATTTTCGCGTTGCGCTGACGCTTGGCTTCAATGGCCCACTTGAAGCCGCAGGGGTGGTTCTCGGCCGGGTTGCCGCCCATGATCAGCATCATGTCGGCATTCTTGATGTCGATCCAACCGTTGGTCATCGCGCCGCGTCCGAACGTGGGCCCCAAACTGGAGACCGTTGGGCCGTGTCAAACGCGGGCCTGATTTTCTAGGTAACAGACACCAAGGCCGCGCATGCTCTTCACGGCGAGGTAATTGAATTCGTTCGTGTCGGTGCAGCCACCCGTGAAGGCGATTCCCTCGCAGCGGTTGACGATGTAACCAGCAGCGTCCTTTTCGACGAAGGTTTCGTCGCGCGTCTTCTTTACGTGTCTCGCGATTTCTTCAAAAGCACGGTCCCAAGGGATATCCTCCCAGTGATCGGATCCGGGACGCCGGACTTGCGGTTTCTGAAGGCGTCGCTCGTTTAGGATCTCGTGGAACAGCGACGAGCCCTTGGGGCAGAGAGTGCCGCGATTGATTGGATGGTCCGGATCGCCCTCAACATGGACAACTTGCGGTGTGACGTTCTTCGCCTTGTCACCGATGGTATGGATAATGACGCCGCAACTGACCGAGCAGTATGGGCAGGTGGAGCGCGTCTCGGTGGTCCGGCTGATCTTGAGACCCTGGGATCGAGCGTAGGCCGCGGTGACGTCGAAACCGAGGACGGAAGCAACCGTACCGCCGATCGCAGTCTTGATAAACGTCCGGCGTGATGCGGTCATCAGTAGGCGCGCCTCCCAGTTTGTTCAGGTCCATTACACGCGCTGTGGAATAGCCTGTCAAGTCGGGAGGGTGCCGACTTGGGCTGCCGTATACTCGGGGAAACCATGCAGGGAGTTTCGTTTCGAGCCGCCAGCGACCAGGCGTTACTCGTCGAGTTCGGAGATCGCATTTCGGTGGCCGTGAGCGATCGCGTCACGAGACTGGTTCGGCTGCTCACCGAACAGCCGATAGCCGGGCTGGAAGACATGAATCCGGCGTATTGCTCCCTACTGGTCAAATTCGACGGTCGGCGGTTCGATCATGCGGCGATCGAAATGGCATTGAAAGATCGCATTGCTCAGCTCGAATCGGCGGTGGCAGCGCCCGCGCGGACTATTGAGATTCCGGTCTGCTACGGCGGGGAGTTTGGACCGGACCTCGAAGAGGTTGCGGCAATGCATGGATTGACGTCCAGCCGCGCGATCGCGATGCATTCCGAGGTCGAGTATCGCGTATGCTTTCTCGGATTTGTTCCGGGATTCGCGTACCTGGTTGGTTTGCCGGACGATTTGGCGACGCCTCGCTTGCCGTCGCCTCGCAAACGCGTTCCTCCCGGCAGCGTGGCGATCGGCGGAAACCAGGCCGGCGTTTATCCCTTCCCAACGCCGGGCGGATGGCGCCTTCTCGGGCGCACGCCGCTCACCATGTTTCGGGCGGACCGCGATCCGGCCAGCGTGCTTGCGCTAGGCGATGGTGTGCGGTTCGTTCCGACCTCCGCGGAGCAGTTCGCCGAGTTGGAGTGTGAATGCCGGTAATGCAGGTGGTTTCGCCAGGGCTCCAGACGACTGTACAGGACCTGGGGCGGCGGGGCTATGGCCCGGAAGGCGTCTCCGCCTCGGGAGCGGCGGATCCGGCGTCGCTGCGCATCGGCAACCGGCTGCTTGGAAATTCGGAGGCGGCAGCGGCCCTAGAGATGACGCTTCTGGGTGGGACATACCAATTCCCCGACGGAGTCGAGATTCTAACGGCCGGGTCCGACTTTGGAGCCGCGCTCGACGGCGTCAGAATTCCGCTGTGGACGCGGACTGTGGTCCGCGCCGGACAAACGCTGCGGATCGGCCACACGCAAACGGGGGCTCGATGTTATCTCTGCGTGCACGGAGGATTTCAGGTACCGCTCTTCTATGGGAGCGCGTCGACGCACTTGCTGAGCGGACTCGGAGGATTCGAAGGACGCGCTCTGCGAAAGGGCGATCTGCTTTCGATTGCCGATCCATGCCGGAATTCATCCGAGGTTGGGCTGGATCCAGGCCGGCTGATGAAGCTAATTCCAGACCGGACGCGGATGGAGAATGGCGTCGTCACTCTTAGAGTGTCGACGGGTCCGCAAGCAGATTGGTTTTCCGCTGAGACTTTCGGGTCGTTCCTCGCGGACCCGTACCAGGTGACGGAGGAAGCGAATCGGATGGGCCTGCGTTTGCAAGGTCCACCACTCGAGGCTCAGGTTGATCGTCAGATGATTTCGGAGGGGATCGCTCTAGGCGCGGTGCAAGTTCCATCCGGCGGGCAGCCAATTATTCTCGGCGTTGAGCAACAAACGGCGGGAGGCTATCCGAAAATTGCGAATGTCATTTCGGCGGATCTGGCTTCGCTCGGCCAATTGCGCCCGCGGGACGAGGTCCGATTCGAGCTAGTCTCGATCGAGAGAGCGCTCGCGCTTTGGCGAGACCAGGAGAGCCTGTTCGCATCGGGAGGCTGGATCGAATCATGACGAGCATCGACATCAACTGCGACATGGGCGAGATCCCGGAGGCGATCGCGGACGGCACGCAGGAGGCGTTGATGGCCTCGCTGACGTCGGTCAACATCGCGTGCGGTGGTCATGCGGGCGACGTGGACTCGATGCGGACTACGATTCTGCAGGCGCTGCGCGCGGGTGTGGCGATCGGAGTGCATCCGGGATATCCCGACCGCGAGAACTTTGGGCGCTTGGAACTGGATCTGCCACCGTCGGCGGTTTCCGATTTTGTGTTTGAGCAGGTCCGGCGGTTTGGCGAAGTCGCCGCGGCGGCGGGGGCGCGAGTAGCCCATGTGAAACCGCACGGCGCGCTTTACAACCAGGCGGTCCACAATCGGCCGCTGGCGGAGGCAATTGCGGACGGCGTCGGACGGTGGAGCCGCAACGTCGTTCTCATGGGACTCGCAGGCTCGCCGATGCTCGATGTTTTTCGAACCGCGGGATTCGCGGCTGCCGCCGAAGCGTTCGCCGACCGGAAGTATGAGCCAAACGGGACGTTGCGGTCCAGGAAATTCGACGACGCGCTGCTGCACGATCCGGAAGAGGCGGCACGGCAAGCGCTGCTCATCGCGGCCAGCGGAAGAGTAGTGGCTTCCGACGGGTCGGAGGTCAGATTGCAGGCGGAGACGATCTGCATTCACGGCGATACGCCGGGCGCGGTGGAGATCGCGGCCGCCGTGGCGCGTACGCTGCGCGCCGCCGGCATAGAACTGCGGCCTCTGCGATCGGTTTAGTGGTTCCTTGGATCGATCCGC
>JBDTTK010000109.1:0-9225 GCA_039930685.1 Bryobacteraceae bacterium
AGCATTTCCGGCTTAGTTGTGACGCCGGGGTACTTTGAGGTGATTCACGTACCGCTCTTGCGAGGGCGTGATTTCAATGAAGGCGACGGGACGCCCGGCAAGTCTTCGGTGATCGTCAGCCAGGGATTCGCGCAGAAATATTTCGGAAACGACGATCCGCTCGGCAAGCGGCTCCGTTTCCGGCGGGAGAAAGAGGATCCGTGGATGACGGTGATCGGCGTTTCCAAGGACTTCCGCCAGACAAACTTCGATAAGACCGAAATCGAGCCGTTAATCTTTGTTCCGCAACATCAGGAGGCTCTTCGCAGCATGATGGCGCTCGCGCGGGGGCCTAACGTCAGGGGTCTTGTGGAGCCATTCCGGAGAGCGCTGGCGGAAGTCGACAGCGATCTGCCGGCTGACCGCGTGATGACGATCTCCGATAGCCTCTTTCGGCAGCAGTGGCCGTTCAAGGTGTTCGGGTCCATGTTCGCGATTTTCGCGGGCGTCGCCCTCGCTATGGCGTCCATCGGTTTGTACGCGGTGATCTCCTACGGCGTCGGACGGCGGACGCAGGAGATCGGGATCCGGATGGCGCTCGGCGCGAGTGCGGGCAGTGTGGCGGGGTTGGTTCTGAAGAACGGCGCGCGCCAGATTGCGGTCGGCCTCGGGCTCGGCTTGGCCGGGGCGTATGGCGTGACGCGTGTGATCGCGGCCATTCTGGTGCAGATTACTCCAACTGATCCGTTGACGTTTGGCGTCGTGGGCGCGCTGCTGATCACAGTGTCGTTCCTGGCATGCTGGATTCCGGCACGTCGCGCGATGCGGGTGGATCCGATGGTGGCGTTGCGGTACGAATAAGAGCTTGGATTTGGCTTGTGCTCTATGTCGCGGCCCCGGGCAGGGCGGCCCGACGAGACGAGCGCTGTCAGAGGCCGAACAGGGGGCGGTACTGTTCCGGCAATTTGCGGGGCCGGCCGTCTTTGCCACAGAAGAAATGCTTGGTTTCGCCGGTTGCAAGCACCTGATTTGCATCCGCCTCGCGCATCTCGTAGCCGAATACGATCATCCGCGGATTCACCGTCTCGATCCAGGTCTTGACGATGACTTCGTCGTCGTATTTGGCCGAGGAGGCATATCGGCAGCGGACCTCGACAACCGTAAGCAACACGCCTTCGGCCTCCATGTCACGGTAACGAACCCCGGCGGCGCGGCAGTATTCGACCCGGCCGACCTCCATCCAAATCAGATAGTTGGCGTGGTAGACGACCCCCATCTGATCGGTTTCGGCGAACCGGACCCGCAGGCGGGCTTCGTGGGCGTGGGCGGAATCGGGCATGAAGGCCCGATTATAGCGGTTCCTTTTGCCAAATCACGCCTTACCGGAAACCCCAAGGAAGCAAACGCCGTCTGGTACCCTGAGACCAACGTGCAGATTAAGGTCCTATTTTTTGGCATGTTGCGGGACATTGCCGGACGGAATGCCGATACGCTTGAATTGCCGGAGGGCGCGAAAGTGGAAGCTGCGTTCGCGCACTACACCGCGCAGTTTCCGAGGCTGGCTGAGATGCGCCGCAGCATCGTGCCGGCCCGCAACCAGCAGTTTTGCGATCCGGCGACCGAGTTGACGGACGGCGACGAGCTGGCGTTTCTTCCTCCGGTCAGCGGAGGCGCCGATGCGCCGGCGACGGGATTCAGGGATCCCTTTACGCACGTCATTGAGGATCCGGCCGGGCACTTCTTTGCGCTTACGCGCGAGCCCATTGACGCGCGGGCGTTGATCGACGGCCTCCAACGGCCCGAAGACGGCGCTGTGGTCGATTTCGAGGGAGTGGTTCGCAACAACACGAAGGGGCGCGAGACGCTCCGGCTCGAGTATGAGTGTTACGAGGACATGGCCATCAAGATGATGGCTCAGATCGGCTTAGAGATAGCGGCGTCGATTCCGATCGGCCGCATCGGAATGATCCACCGGCTTGGCCGCATGGAAATCGGCGAAGCGAGCGTGGTCGTGGTAGCCTCCTCGCCTCATCGGAAGGCGGCGTTTGAAGCTGCGCTTGAAGGCATCAACAGGCTGAAGCGCACCGTCCCAATTTGGAAGAAAGAGTTCTTCGCCGACGGCGAAGTATGGGTAGAGGGCGAGTGGGACGACAAGATTCAACGCGCGGGAAGCTAACTCGCAGCCGATTTCCGCGCTGGACCATCGTCGCCGCTGGATTGGCTGCGATGGTTGGCGGCAGCGCGGCGCCCGCTCAATGGCGCCCACAGAAAACCTCCGAGAAGCAGAAAGCGGATCAGAAAGCGGCGAAGCCTGCCGCGGCAGAGGATCAGCCAAACGTCGTCTTCAAGACAGACGTGCGCCTGGTGCGGATGCTGGTCACGGTGAAAGACCTGCATGGCAAACTCATCGCCGATCTGACTCGCGACGACTTCCGCGTCTTCGACAACGGCGCCGAGCAGGAGGTCGCCGTCTTCGACCGGCAGACGGAACAGCCGCTCTCGATCGCCGTCCTCGTCGATACGAGCGGCTCGACCGCGAAGGACCTGCGATACGAAGTCGAATCGGTCAAAAAGTTCCTCCACGCGGTCGTCGGAGCCGGAAATCCAGAGGACACAGCGTCGCTCTACAGCTTTAATTGGCGCGTCACGCTCGAAACGAATTACACACGCCGGATCCCTCGACTGGAACAGGGTCTTCGTCAATTGCACGCTGAGGGCGGCACGTCCATGTACGATGCCATGCTACTCGCGGCCCACGACATGGAAAACCGCAGGGGCCGGCACGTGATGGTGGTGGTGACCGACGGCGGAGACACGACGAGCGCAACCAACTATCACAAGGCGATCGAGGCGACGCAACTCGCCGACGCGGTTGTGTATCCGATTCTGGTGATGCCGATCACGAACGACGCCGGCAGAAATATCGGCGGCGAGAACGCTCTGCAATCGATCGCGATATCGACGGGCGGACGCGTCTTTGCGCCGACCGTCGGCGCGACGCTCGATCAGGCATTCGCCGAAATTCTGCGTGACTTGCGGACGCAGTACCTGGTCGGATTTTATCCGCGGAATGCGCCGCTGACAAAGAATCGATTTCATTCGCTGAAGATCGAGCTGAAGCGGCCTGATTTGCGAGCACAAACACGTACCGGCTATTATGGGGACGCGGAGGAAGGCAGCCCGTCCCGGCAGTAGGCACCTCCCACCATGCAGCAGCGTCCGCCGTGGATGGCGGCTGCGGACAATCGAAGCCTTGTGGCAAAAGCAAAGACTAAAGCACCGGACCAGACTTTTGCGGAAGCGCATTATCTGCGTGAACTGATCGAGAAGCAGACTCCCGTGACGGTCCGCCTGCTTGACGGTGAAGAAGTCAGCGGAGTCATCGAGTACTTCGACGTCAAGTTCATTCGCTTAACGCGCGAAGGCGCTCCGAACCTTTTTGTCTTCAAACACGAGATCAAATACCTTTGGGAGTCCTAACAAACCGCCGTGTCATCTTTCCTTGAAACCAGCATAGAGATCGCCCATGAGGCAGGTTCGCTGCTGGCCGATTTCTTCGAGCGCCGAGTCGCCTTTCAACTGAAGGGCGAATACGACCTCGTGACGGAAGCCGACCGAGCGTCGGAGAAGTTGATCGTGGAGCGCCTCACCGCGCACTTCCCTTCGCACGGAATCGTCGCTGAAGAGGGCGGGGGACACGAATCGCCATCGGATTATCGTTGGTACGTGGATCCGCTCGACGGAACGACCAACTTTGCGCACGGGTTTCCGGTGTTCAACGTGACGCTCGGCCTCGAAAAAGCAGGCGAGATGGTTTGCGGCGTCATCTACGATCCGACGCGGAAAGAGCTTTTCACGGCGGAGCGCGGCTCGGGCGCTTTTCTAAACGGACGCCGCATTCACGTGTCCAAGGCGTCGACGATCGATGAAAGCCTGGTGGCGACCGGGTTTCCGAGCCGCAAGCGGCATCAAAACGTCAACGTCCATTTCTACTACCAACTGGCGATGATGTCGCACGGCGTGCGCCGCGCGGGTTCGGCGGCGATTGACTTGGCGTACGTCGCCAGCGGCCGGCTGGACGCGTTCTGGGAGTTCGGCTTGAATCCCTGGGACATGGCGGCGGGTGTCTTGATGGTGGCGGAGGCCGGCGGACGCGTGACCGACATGAACGGCGGTCCGGCGAGCCTGCGGGGCGCGCATCTGCTGGCCGATAACGGTCTGCTCCATGAGCCGCTGCTGGGCTTGTTCAAGGACATCTTTGCCGATAAGGTCCAGTACCCGATGGTCGCGATGTCGCCGCGGTAACGAAACCTCGGTTTGTCAGGTTGTGTCAGGTGCAGAAGGAGTTCCGGTCGGCTATCCTAGGAGCAGAGCAATCAATTTCTACTTAGGAATTGCCTTAGCGGCTTACGCCCGATTGGGGACCGGCCGATAGTCAGTTCGGTGGTTGTCGATTGTCTGTCCCGCTCTCCGGCGGGAATGCAAGGTTGTCCGGCCCGGAAAGGCGGGACGATCCGAGTTTAGGAAGGACCCAATCAATGGATCTGAGCGCCGCACCGCTCATTAAACGCGACGGAATCAACTGGATAACCGTCACCGCATTCGCACTCTTTCATATTGGCGCAGTAGCAGCCCTATTCTTCTTCAGTTGGCCGGCGTTTTTCGCGGCCGTGGCGTTGTACTGGATTTCTCTGAGCTTCGGCATCGGGATGGGCTATCATCGCCTCCTGACTCACCGTTCCTACAGAGTTCCGAAGGCCATCGAGTATTTCCTGGCCGTCTGCGGAACCCTGGCTCTCGAGGGCGGACCGCTCTTCTGGGTCGCCACGCATCGTATTCATCACCAGTTTTCGGACAAGCACGGCGATCCGCACACCCCGCGCGATGGCAAGTGGTGGTCGCACATCATTTGGATGCTGGTCGGCGACGTGACGCATTGCGATACGGAAATGGCCGCAAAGTACGCTCCGGACCTTTACAAGGACCGATTCATGCTTTGGCTCTCGATCTATCACTGGGTGCCGCTGGCTCTCGTCGGGACCGCGCTGTTGGCGTTCGGCGGAGTTTCGTTCCTGCTCTGGGGCATCTTCTTCCGCGTGACGATGGGCTTGCACGCCACCTGGATGGTCAACTCACTGACCCACCTGTGGGGCAGCCGGCGCTTCCAGACCCGCGACGATTCGCGCAACAATTGGTTCGTTGCCTTGCTGAGCTTCGGTGAAGGCTGGCACAATAACCACCACGCGCATCCGACGTCCGCGCGCCATGGCCTGGCGTGGTACGAACTGGATATCACCTACATCACCATCTGGTGCCTGAAGCTGATCGGACTTGCGAAGCAGGTTCGCGTGGCGAGCATCAAACAGGCGACTAAGGCCATCGGCATGGTGAAGCAGGAACTCGCCGCCGACGAACAGTAGTTAGAACCGTAATCGACCCCGGTTGGCGTCCGCTCCGCGCGGCGTCCCGGGGTCGATTCTTGTCTGCCGCCTCCGTCCGATTCCTTCCCGCATTCTCACCGGCCTCGCTACACTTACTTATTGCGGCCCACTCGCATTCTCCTCTTCCTGTTTATCGCGGTTTATTTCGTCTTCTTCACATGGTCCGCCTTGTGGAACGGCTTTGCGCCGGACGACATGCATAACCTCGATAAGTACTGGGTTGCGGGCCCGCAGGCGGTCTGGAAGGCGAACCTAACGTTCTGGTCCTCGTTCTACCGCCCCGCCGGAGGCGCCTGGTATCTGGCGATCTATTCGCTCGCGCACATGTCGCCCCTGCCGTATCGGCTGGGGTGCCTATTGCTGGTCGCGCTCAATCTGTGGCTCGCATTCCGCGTCTGCCGGATCGTCGGGATGGATGCGGAGACGGCGTCCTTGGCGGTGGGCCTCAGTTGCTTTCACGCGGCCATGCTGCCGATTTACAACAGCAACTCGACGATCTACGACATTCTTTGTTTTCTGTTCTATTACGCCGCATTTCTCTGGTACGTCAAACACCGGCCCATGGGGGGCTGGCAGATGGCCGTCTTTCTCCTTCTCTATGTCGCCGCGCTGAACGCGAAGGAAATGGCGGTAACGCTGCCGTTGTTCGTGCTTCTTTGGGAGCTTGCGCACGGCAGACGGGGCATCCGCGATCTGGCGCCCGCGCTCGCGGCGGGGCTCCTGACGCTTGTCTACATTTACGGCAAGATGACAGGACCGGATTCGCTCAGCGATATGGCGGCGTATCATCCCACGATCACGCTTCATGCCTTCCTGGCCACCGCGCGGAATCACATGAAGCTGATGTTCTATACGGACCGCTTCTTCAGCACCGCGAAAGTGCTGGGGCTTTGGGTGCTGATGCCGCTCGCCGCGTGGCTGCTGCGGTCACGGATCCTGGCGCTGTTGGCGGCATTTGCGATTCTGTCTTTTTTGCCAGTCGCTTTCCTGCCGCCGCGAGAGGGCTTCGTGATGTACATGCCGCTGCTCTGGTGGTCGGCGTACGCGGCCTTGCTTCTGATGGAACTGCGGAGGCGGTATGCGGAGCGCGTGCCCGCCTGGACTCTGGCGATTCTGATTCCGCTCGCGATCGCGCCGGTCCACTGGTCGCACGCCGAACACGACCGTCCATTTCTGCTTCACGCGCTCGAGCGTACGAATGGAGCACTGGATGGCTTCCGCGCTTTAAGTGTGCCTGTGGCGCGGGGAAGCTGCCTGTTGATCAGGGACAGCCCATTCGGGCAGGATTGGGACGCCTACTTCATGGCCAAGCTGTGGTTTAACGATCACGCATTGCGGGTCGCGCTGCAGGATGGAAGCGACGCGCCGCGAGGCGATACCTGCGAATCGTATGATCGCGTGCTCGAATTCCGTGACGGAACATTGACCGTCTTGAAATAGTAAAGTTAGAGCGCGCCGGCGTGGCGCTTCAGAATCAGCGGCAAGTTTTGCGAGAAGGCGGATCGCGCCAGCACGGTATCGCACCCGATCTCGTACGCCTTCTGCTTGAGTTCGCCTTGAATATGCGACAGGTACCCAATCAGGCTGATCCCCTTGAACTCGACCGCGCTCTTCAGTTTTGGGATGAGCTCGAGCTGATCGACGGAGTTGCAATTCAGATCGAGAATGATCAGCGCCGGGCGAAGCTTCGCTTTCTCGACCGCGTCGATCTCGGACTTCACGAAATCAATGTCGAGACCCGCGCGCTTGGCGGCTTCGTTGATCTTCACCGTAAAAAACAGGTCGTCTAATACAGCCAATACTTTCTTGCGTTCCAGGACGATTACCTCATCGAGTTTCTTGCTGCACGACCGCAAAGCCTCATCCGGCTTGCGTTCGTCATCGCGGATCTTCTAGTCGGTTTAGAACGGCGCACCGCAATGCGGCGCGTAGACTACGGGAGGGCACTTTCAGTGTAACAAAGCGGCGGGGCAAAGCAGTGATACTGTGTAATACATGTCCGCCGAAAACACCACTCCGATCACCGGGCCGTTCGGCGCTACCGGGGAATCGTTTGAATCGAATCCTTTTCAAGATCCGCTGCGTTTCGAGCGACGGGTCCCGCCCTGCCAGATCGTGATTTTTGGAGCGAATGGCGACCTGACCAAGCGCAAGCTGCTTCCTGCCTTGTATCGGCTTGCTTACGAACGTCGTTTGCCGGCTGCGTTTTCCGTGATCGGAAACTCGCGCACGGAGATGAGCGACGACGACTTCCGCGCCAAGATGAAAGAGTCCGTCGAGAAGTTCCTCGAGGACTCGCCCTTCGAAGAGGAGTTGTGGACCAGCTTCGCCAAGAACATTCATTACGTCGCGGGCGACCTGCAGGACCCGAAGATGTACGCCGGGATCAAAGCCAAGATTGACGAAATCGACGGCTCGCTTCACGCGGCCGGCAACGTTCTCTTCTATCTCTCTACGCAGCCCAGCTACTACGCGTCGACCGTGGCACAGATCGGCGCCGCAGGATTGGCGCGCAGCCACGGCTGGCGGCGTCTGGTGGTGGAGAAGCCGTTCGGCCACGATCAGGCGAGCGCCGCTGAGTTGAACGACGCGATCCACAAGGTCTTCGATGAACCGGAGGTCTACCGCATCGATCACTACCTGGGCAAAGAGACCGTCCAGAATATCCTCGCGTTCCGCTTCGGCAACGGCATTTTCGAACCCCTGTGGAATCGGCGCTACGTGAACAACGTGCAAATCACGGCGGCCGAATCGATCGGCGTCGAAGGCCGCGGCGCGTACTACCAGGAAGCCGGAACCCTGCGCGACATGATCCAGAATCACCTTCTTCAGGTGATGGCGACCGTGGCCATGGAGCCGGCCGCCGTGTTCGAATCGACCGCGGTCCGCGATGAGCGCGCGAAACTGCTGCGCTCGATCAAGATCATGAAGCCCAGTGAAGTTCCGTTGTACGCGGTGGCTGGGCAATATGGCCCGTCAAAGGTCGGCGGCGAGGAAGTCCCCGGATTCCGGCAGGAGAAGGGCGTCAATCCCGAGGCGCAGACCGACACGTACGCGGCGGCATCGTTCTTTATCGACAACTGGCGCTGGGCGGGCGTGCCGTTCTATATCCGCAGCGGCAAGCGATTGCCGAAGCGGGTGACCGACATTGCAATCCAGTTCAACAATGCTCCGCTGAGCGTATTCGGCGGAGGCCAGGTGGACGGCGGCGCAAGCGAAGGTTCGATTCGCCCGAACCTCTTGATCCTCCGCATCCAACCGGAGGAAGGGATTTCGCTGCGATTCCTGTCGAAGCATCCCGGCAGCGGAATGCGTCTACGCTCCGTGTCGATGGATTTTAGCTACGGGTCGAGCTTCGGCGTGCGCTCACCATCCGCTTACGAAACACTTCTCGTCGACGCGATGTCCGGCGACGCAACGCTCTACACGCGCCAGGACATGGTCGAAGCCAGTTGGCGCGCAGTGCAGCCGATTCTCGATCATTGGTCCACTCAGAAGTTCGACTTCCCGAACTACGCCGCCGGAACATGGGGGCCTCAGGCATCCGACGACATGCTGGCAAGGCAGGGTCACGTATGGCGCAACAGCTAAATCGCACACCCTTCCGCGTCTGGGTCTCCGGCCCAGAGAAAGGAATCACGCCATGATCCGGACCGAAACCGTACTCAAGGAACTTCGCGAACTGTGGTCTAATCTGGGGAAATCAGAGACTACCGGCGGCGGTGTGTTGCGCGCCTGCGCGATGACCCTGATTGTCGCCGACGAATACTACGCCGACACGACTCGCCAGAACTCCGGGGAGATT
>JBDTTK010000110.1:0-9182 GCA_039930685.1 Bryobacteraceae bacterium
GCATTCACGGCGATACGCCGGGCGCGGTGGAGATCGCGGCAGCCGTGGCGCATACGCTGCGCGCCGCCGGCATAGAACTGCGGCCTCTGCAATCGGTTTAGTGGTTCCTTGGATCGATCCGCGATTGAATCCGCGTGGCGAGCTGTAGTACCCGTAGTTGCATGGCCTCGCGTTCGGTTTCCGCGGCGATTCGAAAACCGTCGTCCGAAGGCAACTGACGGAGGTTGTAGTCAAGACTGCCGAGGATCGCTGTTACCGCTCCCGCCAGCAGGGCGGTGGCGGCGCCAAGATCGGCGATCACGAATGCGTGCAGCAGGTCGACGCTTCGCTCGCAAACGTCGATTCCCGCTGCGGCCAGGCGGGCGGCCGTCAGCGGAACGTCCACGATGTATTTTCGCGACTCACCGATGGCGTGAGCGCGCGATTCGCGTTCGGCATCCGTGCTGGTTGGAAGACGCGATGCATTGATGTAGGCGTCGAACGCTACGGCATCCAGATCCGCGGACCGGGCCAGTTGAGTAGACATACCGGTGGCTTCTTCAATGAGATTCTGAATCGACCGAGCGTCCTCCGGGGCGTCCTTATGCCGAGCCGCAATGGCAAGCGTCTTGACGAGGAGGTTCAGCGCGAAGGTGGCCGTGGCAGCAGCGAGCGAGACGCCGGCCGGAGCAGGCGCAGTGCTCGCGAGGTTCCGCTGAAAGTCGTCGAGCGTCAGGCTCCAGATAGACGTAGTCATACGCCCACATCCTCGCACGTAGGCTCCGCTCAAGGCGCGCGAGGACCTTGCATGCATCTTGCTAGACTGACGGCCGTGAAGAAGCTGACCGATCTCCGCGTCCCCGTTCCAAGCGATCTTGCGATCGCGCAGTCCGCGATTCCGGAACCGATTGCCGCCATTGCCGACGCGGCGGGCATCCTTCCCGAGGAACTTGAACCCTACGGGAAGACGAAGGCCAAGGTTCACCTTTCGATTCGCGAGCGGCTGAAGGACGCGCCGAATGGAAAGTACGTAGTCGTTACCGCGATCACGCCGACGCCGCTTGGAGAGGGAAAGACTACGACGACGGTCGGATTGAGCCAGGCGCTGGGCGCGCATTTGGGCAAGCGAGTCTTCACGTGCGTACGGCAGCCGAGCCAGGGTCCGACGTTTGGGATCAAGGGCGGCGCGGCGGGCGGGGGATATAGCCAGATTATTCCGATGGAGGAATTCAATCTCCATCTCACGGGTGACATTCACGCGATCACGGCGGCGAATAATCTGCTCGCGGCGGCGATCGACACGCGGATGTTCCATGAAACGGGGCAATCCGACGAGGCGCTCTTTGATCGGCTGTGTCCGGCGGTAAAGGATGGCTCACGGAAGTTCGCCGCGGTAATGCTGCGGCGGCTCCGAAAGCTGGGGATTACTAAGACGGATCCTGAAGAGTTGACGCCGCAGGAGCGCAGCCGTTTCGCCCGGCTGGACATCGACCCGGCCACGATTACGTGGCGGCGGGTTCTCGACACAAGCGATCGGATGCTCCGCCAGATCACGATTGGCCAGGGTCCAGAGGAGAAGGGCCGGACGCGCAGCACGGGGTTTGATATTACGGTTGCCAGCGAGATTATGGCGATCCTAGCATTAACCACCGGGCTCAACGACATGCGGGAACGGCTGGGCGCAATGGTAATCGGAGCCAATCGCGCCGGAGAGCCGGTTACGGCCGATGACTTGGGCGTGGGCGGCGCGCTGACGGTCCTGATGAAGGACGCAATCTTGCCGAATTTGATGCAGACGCTCGAAGGGACTCCGGCGTTTGTGCACGCCGGTCCGTTCGCGAATATTGCGCACGGCAATTCCTCGATCGTGGCCGATCAGATTGCGCTGAAGCTGGTCGGCGCTGACGGATACGTCTTGACCGAAGCGGGTTTCGGTGCGGACATGGGCTTTGAGAAGTTCTGCAACATCAAGTGCCGTTACAGCGGTCTTGCCCCGGACTGCGTGGTCCTGGTGGCGACGATTCGCGCGCTCAAGATGCACGGGGGCGGTCCGAAGGTGGTTGCTGGTCAACCCTTGGACGCGGCGTACACGGAAGAAAATCTCGAACTGCTTGAGAAGGGCTGCGCCAACCTGAAGCGGCACGTCGAGAACTCCTGCCGGTTTGGCATTCCTGTGGTGGTGGCGGTGAACCGCTTTAAGGACGACACGACCGCCGAGGTGGAACTGGTGCGGCGTGCCGCTTTGGACGCGGGCGCGGAAGATGCGGTGATGAGCAATCATTGGGCCGAGGGTGGCGCGGGAGCGATAGCGCTCGGTGAGGCTGTCGTTGCAGCGTGCAAGAAACCAGGCGCGTTCCGGTTCCTATATCCCTTGGACCGGAGCATCAAAGAGAAGATCGAGACCATCGTTCGAGAAGTGTACGGCGGCGCCGGCGTCGAGTATTCGCCGAAGGCGGAAGAACAGATCGACCAGTACACCCGAAATGGTTTCGCGGGCCTGCCGATCTGTATGGCGAAGACGCACTTGAGCATTAGCCACGATCCGTTGCTGAAAGGTGCTCCAACAGGCTTCACGGTCCCCGTCCGCGAAATCCGAGCGAGCGTCGGGGCGGGCTTCCTCTATCCGCTTCTTGGCACGATGAGCACGATGCCTGGATTGCCGACGCGGCCCGGCTATTACGAGATCGATATCGATCCAGAGACCGGCCAGGTGATCGGATTGTCGTAGGACTTCGTTGTTCAACTCGTTTGCGGCGGGTTCGATACCCTAAAGCTGATGTCAGAACCTCAGTCGAGCCAAATGCTGGCGGAAATCCGCGAGCAGCCGGCGGCGCTTGCGAAGACCCTGATCGGAGGCCTGCCAACGGCACGGCGTCTGAAGAAAGCCCTCGATGTAAACCGCCCGCGGTTGATTGTTCTGGCGGCCCGCGGCACGTCGGACAACGCGGCGCAGTTCGGGCGATACCTTCTCGAAATCACCACTGGCATTCCCGTGTCGCTGGCCGCACCCAGTGTCTTCACGCTCTACGGTGCAAAAGTCGACCTTCGCGAGACGCTCGTAATCGCGATTTCGCAATCCGGCGAATCGACGGACGTGAATATCGTGCTGGATCGCGCGAAGGAGCAGGGCGCGCTGACGGTCGGCATTACGAACGAGTCATCGAGTCAAATGGCGTCGATGGCCGAGCATACCTTCCTGGTGAAAGCGGGGAAGGAAAAGAGTGTTGCTGCTACGAAGACCTACACCGGGCAACTGCTGATGCTGTACCTGATCGCCTGGGCGCTTGGCGGCACGATCGATTTGGAACTTCTGCGTGGGATGCCGGAATGGGCGGCCGCCGCGCTGACACTCGAGGGCGAGATTGCCGAGCGAGCGATCCGGTATCGTTTCATGGATCATGCTGTTGTCGTTGGACGTGGACTCAATTATTCAAACGCCTTCGAGTTCGCGCTGAAGCTGATGGAGACCTGTTACGTGGTCGCGGAGCGGTTCTCTTCGGCGGATTTTCAGCATGGCCCGATCGCGATGGTTGAGGCGTCTTTCCCGGTGTTTCTCTTTGCGCCGGGAGGCGCAATGTGGCCCGGCACCAGCGACATGTTGGATCGGCTCGATCAGCTGAAGGCGGAGACCCTGCTCATTAGCGACGCAAGCCATCGCGGCCTCCCGATGGGACGGCCTGCAATTGTCATCCCGGCCAAACTGGGCCGCGCGTCAGCCAAGGCCCACGACCTCTACACGCCAATTCCGTATATCATTCCAGGTCAGTTGTTCGCCGCCAAGCTGGCTGCCGAGAAGGGGCTGAATCCGGATCAGCCCCGGACTCTTACCAAAGTCACCCGAACCATCTAATCGACGAGATCCAGGCGCCCGATTTGATGAAGCAAACGTCATCTTTCCTCTCGCTAGCATCGGTGCAGCCGATCAGAGTTATTTCCCTTGCAGGCGTGACCGATATGTGCTAAACCCTAGACTCATAGGGAGTCTGCATGTACCGTTGTATCTCGATCGCCATAGCTGTATTTGCTTTGCTTATGCCGGGCATTCTGCCCGCCGCCCCCGTCGGCGCCATCAAGGGTTATGTTCGCGACTCGTCTGGAGGAACTGTTCCCAACGCGCAAGTCACGCTACTTGCGGTGGGCACCAATGCCGCCTTCAAGGTCGCGACCGATGAAAACGGCCGCTTCCAATTTCTACAGTTGAGCCCTGGCACGTTTCAGATTACTGCCGAAGCTTCGGGCTTTCGAAAAGCCGTCGTGCAAGGCATCATGCTGCTCGTCGATCAGATTCTTGAGCAGGAAATCCGTCTTGACGTGGGTCAAATCTCGGACACCGTGGAAGTGACGACAGCTGGCGCGGCGTTGATCGAACCGGAAAGAATATCGACTGGCATGAACATCGCGCCTTCGCTGGTCAAAGAACTTCCAATCTCAAATCGTAACTTCGATTCCCTTTCGCTGTTAACTCCGGGTGCGACTCCGGCGGCGGTCGGGAGCCAGGGCGGCAACATCTCAGCGGCGGGTACTCGTCCGGGTTCGCTCAATTCGGTTCTTGACGGAATCAACAATGTGAACCGCCAAGTGGGCACATCGATCAGCAACTTCCGGATCGCCGATGCGGTGCAGGAGTTCAGTGTCACGACAACGGGTGCGTCCGCGGACATGGGTCGGCAGGCGGGCGGGCAAGTTAGCGTCGTCACGAAGAGCGGCACCAACACCTTTCACGGGTCGGCGTTCTACTTCGTCCGAAATGACGCGTTCGAGGCCGCGAATTTCTTCGCTAACAAGCTGGGAAGCCCCAAGCGGAAGCTGCGCCAGAATCAGTACGGCGGAACGATCGGCGGACCTGTCAAAAAGGACAAACTGTTCTTCTTCTATAGCTGGGAAGGGCTGAATCTCAATAATCCAGCGGCTGCCACGTCGTCCGTGGTACCGACAATTGCGGAGCGCGCGCTGGTGGTCGACCCGATCGCGAAGAAGTTTCTACAATACTTTCCCTTGCCTAACGTCATCGGAGCGCCGGCCGGGACCGCCAACTTCGTTGCGAATCCGGGGAGCACAACCAAAGACAATACGCACCTGATCCGCGGCGATTACATGCTCAGTTCGAAGGACCGCTTTACGGGCCGCTACGTCTGGTTCGGCGGCGAAGTCCTGACGGCTGGGGCGCTGGTGACCAACGGCGGCACGACGTCAAAGCCGGGCGCGCAGAACGTTCTGTTCTCCGACACCCACACGTTTTCGCCGACTTTCATCGCCGACTTGCGGGTGGGCATGTCGCGCAGCTTTACGTATCTCATCCCGCAGGATTTCGGGACCAACGCGGCCGCTGCCTTCCCGGAACTTCCCGGATTGATCGACAGTTCGAAAGTAGGCGAACTCTATAGCGGTCTTCCGGCAGTCACGATCACGGGCTATCGCGCGTTGTTCGGCTCCAACACGCCGCAGAACCTGGTGATCAACACCTACGACGCGGTCCTGAATCTGACGAAGACCAGCCCGTTCGGATGGACGAAGCACACCTTCCGGTTCGGCTACGACCAGCGCCGCGAAGAAGCCAAACGCCTCAATAACGGCGGTGGATCCGGTTCGGTCACCATCAACAGCTTCGCGAATTTCGCGGGCACCTGCGCGACCTGCGCCGGACAGAGTCTGCTGCAGACCTCCCGAATCCTCAATGGGACGTCGCTCGCCTACTGGTACCGCTATCCGTTCGGCACGTATTTCCAGGACGACATCAAGGTAAAGCAGAACCTGACCGTCAATGTCGGATTGCGCTACGAATACCCGTCGGCGATTACCGAGAAAACGAATCGCGGGACAAACATCGTCGAGGGGGTTGGTCCGGTTCTGGTGGGAACCAATCAACTGCTCGACATCGACCCCACCAAGGTTGGCGCGGCCGCCATCGTCCTGCGGCAGGCGCCCTTCACGCTGCCTCGGCAGGGAACCACGAAAGACAAGAACAACTTCGGACCGATTGTCGGAGTTGCCTGGACTCCGAAGATTCTGCCGGGCCTTTTCGGCGACGGCAAGACTGTGATCCGCGCGGGTTTCCGCGTTGGCTTCGATGAGACCTATAACAACGTCACGGTCAACCAGTCGATTAATCCGCCGTGGAACCTCTCGACAACCCAAACGGCGGGCACCACGCAACCATCTGGCGGATACCGCTGGGCGCTGGCATTCGACCAAAACATTCCCCTGGTGGTCCGCACGACGCAGGCTCCCGGGGCACCCGCCATCGGCATCGTCGCGTTGAACGGACTCGACAACACGCCGCCTACGGCGTATCTCTACAACTGGAACTTCGGCGTGCAGCGCCAAATCGGTGGAAAAGCGTCGCTGGATGTTTCCTACCTTGGTTCGGCGGGGCATAAGTTCGGCGACTATGTGAATCCGAACCAGCCGCGCGTCGTGATTAACGATCCAGGCTTCCGAGGCTCGCAGTCGCCGAACGAGCAGTTTTATCCGCTTCCCCATTTCGCCGGTAACGGAAGCCGGATTGCGCTGTTCCAGGGCAATTCCGCGTTCCACGGGTTGGTCGTCAGCGGAAAGGCGAGGGTGAACAGCCTGTTGAATCTCGGCGGTTCGTATACTTACAGCCACTCCATCGACAACGGAAGTGCGTTCGCGGGGACGAGCTTCGATGTTTCCCAGCCCGCGAGCAGGTATCAATACAACCTGGAGCGCGGAAATTCAGCGTCGGACATGCGCCAACGCCTGATCGCCTATTACGTCTTCCAGCTTCCGTTTGGCCAGGGCAAGAAGTTTCTGGGCAACGCGAACCGCCTGGTCGACGGCGTATTCGGAGGCTGGCAAGTCTCAGGCATCACAACCGCGAATACCGGTCAACCGTTCACGGTATACGCCAATCGAAGCATCGACTTCTCCGGTTTCAACACGCTGGTGGATCGGCCGGACATTATTGGCTCCGGTGCCCTCCAGACAAATTCGGAGAATCCGGATGCCTTTTTCAGCCCCGCCTACTTCGGTAAGGTCGGAACCAACCTATGCCCAGGCTACTCAGCGGCTTCGAATGTTCGCTCGAACGCGGGTTGCGCGCCCGCCGGAAGAGTGGGTTCGTCACCCCGAAACGGCTTCTACAGTCCCGGCCAGATCGTGTTCGACATGACGGCCTCAAAGCGATTCCAACTTGTCGAGCGTGCCTATCTTGCCATCCGCGTAGATGCGTTCAACGCATTCAATCACACCAATTTCACCGGTGTCCAGGCGACGATGAGTTCCGGCCAGTTCGGACAGCTAACGTCGGCGTCAGCGGCAAGAGTCCTCCAAATGACGGCGCGGATCGATTTCTAGTCCGCTGCCCGAAACTCAGCAGGCCGGGGCATATCTGCCCCGGCCTGTATTTTTTGAGAGGTTCACTTCGCGAGCGTAGCTCGTAGCATCCAGCCGATCTTTTGGTGGTCTTCGAGGATCCCGGTCAGCAGATCCGCGGAGCCGACCTCATCGATCTTCGCCAGAGCGCCGATTTCCGTTCGCAGGTTCGATTGGATCGTTTCGTGGTCGTCTAGAAGGTTGGCCAGCATCTGACTGGCGTCAAGGTGTTGACCGGCCTGCTCGGTGAGTCGGGTCGTCTTCAGGAACTCGGCAAGCGTTCCGGGAGCGTGACCGCCCAAGCCGCGGACAAACTCGGCCAGCGTGTCGATCGTGTCGTCAAGCTGCTCATACTGCTTCTCGAAGAGCAGGTGAAGATCGTGAAACTGCGGGCCTTTTACGTTCCAATGGTAGTTTCTGGTCTTGGTGTATAGGACGTATTCGTCCGCGATCAAGCGGGTGAGAATCAACACCGCTTCGCCACGAACTTCATCACTCAATCCAAGGTTCGGCTTACGTTCGCTAGGAGTGGACATGCCTAATAGATCCCTTTCGCGACAATAAGGATACAGCGAAATGGAGTGGAAAATGGCGCTTGGGGGGCGGCTCGCCGTGGTCCGTGAGTTGCTACACTGGCGGCGGTTACGATGTCGTCCGGTAATACACTGTTTCCCATCTACGGCGAAAGCCTGGCGAATCCGCTTGGGACGACGCCGCGCATCACGTCGCTGCTGATAAAACCCGCGTCCGCGGTCTGTAACCTCGATTGCGCGTACTGCTTCTATCTCGATCGAGAGGCGGATCCATATAAAGAGCTTCCCGCCCGCCGGATGACCGACGAGACGCTGGAGCGGTTGGTAGACACGTGGATGTTTTACTCCTATCCAAACAGCGTCTTTGCGTTCCAGGGCGGCGAGCCGACGCTGGCCGGCCTACCTTTTTTCGAAAAACTGGTGAAGTTGCAGAAGCAGTATGGCCGTAACGGACAGAGTGTTTCGAATGCGCTCCAGACGAACGCGACGTTGATCGACTCGTCGTGGTGCGACCTCCTCCGCGAACATAATTTTCTGCTTGGCGTTTCGCTTGACGGTCCTGAGGAGATCAACGATCTGTACCGGTACAACAAAGCCGGGCACGGGACATTCCGGAAAGTGATGGAAGGCGTCGAAACGCTGCAGGAAGAAGGGGTCGAGTTCAATATTCTTTGCGTACTCAGCCAAGCGAACGTCGGCAAGGCTCGCGAGCTATATCAGTTTTACAAGAGTCTCGGCGTCGACAACATCCAATACATTCCGCTCGCGGAGTTTGGGGCGAATGGCGAGCGCATGCCGTACGCGATCACCGCGGAGCAATACGGCAGGTTCCTGGTCGAGACGTTCGATCTATGGTGGCCGGACCGCCGCAAGATGCGGATCCGGTATTTCGACAACATTGCGGAGGCGCTCGCTGGGCAGAAGCCCGGCTCGTGCACCATGCACGAGACTTGCGACAGCTATGCCGTGGTTGAGTACAACGGCGACGTCTTTCCGTGCGACTTTTTCGTGGAGAAAGACTGGAAGCTCGGCAACGTCACGTACGATTCATGGGCCGAGATCGCAGGACGGCAGCGGCGGTACAGCTTCGCGTCTAAGAAAACGCTGGCACATCCGGAATGCCAGGTCTGTGAGTACCAGTCGATCTGCCATGGCGGCTGTCCAAAGTTCCGGCATGGCGCCCACGGCGATTTCACCGAACTGGATTATTTCTGTCAGGCTTACAAAATGATCTACGGGCGTTCGGTCGGACCGCTCCGCGACGATCTCAAAAAATTGTTTGGCCGGGAGATGCCGGATCTGACGGCGCACTCGATCAGTCCGTATTGATGGGCA
>JBDTTK010000111.1:0-9176 GCA_039930685.1 Bryobacteraceae bacterium
ACCCAGGATGCTGGTGGCGGGTTGGGCGGTGTGCGCGGAGACGGACGCGGAGGCGCAGAGGATCGCGTCAAGCGCGCGGATGACGCGGGCCATGATGAACGAAGGGAAACTGATTGCGGTGCCTCCGATCGAGAAGGCGCTGCGGTTCCTGGAGGAACGCGGTCCGCGGGCGGACACGGCGACGCGTCCGCGAAGGGCGATCATCGGCGATCCGGCGGCGGTGAAGCGGGGCATCGAGGAGTTGGCGACGCTATATGGCGCGGACGAAATCGCGATCGTGACGATCACGTACGATCACGCGGCGCGAAGGCGGTCCTACGAGTTGATCGCGGAGGCGTTCGGGTTGAAGTAAGGAAAACGCGTTGGGTCACCCAGCGTTTGAGTTCAGGCGAGGAGAGCGTCGGGGTCCCTTCCTTAAGGGTCGGGGTTCAATCCCAAAGAGTCGCGTCCCCGGACTTAATGGGCGGGGTTTCATCCCACGGGGAAGTGTCGGGGTGGGGCTCGAGTGCGGCGATTCCGGCGTCTACTTTTTGCGCGAGAACTTCCATGAAGTCGGCGAGCAGGGCTTGTTTGTGCCCGGTTTCGGCGGCCATGACGTGGTAGTGGCTCATGACGGTGGCGCGGAGGAGGAAGAGGCCTTCCGCTCCGAAGTCAGCGGCGTTGAGTCCGGCGCGTGCGAGCAGCGTTGCCATTGCCTCGGTCGAGTAGGCGGGCGGCGCGATTTCCGTGTGCGACAGAAAGAACGGTTGCGAGTAGCTGTAGTGTTCGTCGCCGTGCTCGGCGTCGATGGTGAAGCGCTCGTAGAGCCAGCGGTTGAGGGCGTTTGTGCGCGTGAGCGTGGGGTTATTCTTTTCGACCGCGAGAAAGCAGACCACGTTCATATCCGGAGGCATTTCCGTGATGGGGACGAAGCGAAAGGCGGGTTCGGGTCCGTTGGCGCGGCACGACACGTCCCAGTGGACGAGGCGCTCGTAGAGTTCGCGGGCGGCGAGCAGCGACGCGCGGATGATTTCGCCGTAGCCGGTGCGGTCCGGGGGAATCAGGCGATGGGAGAGCCAGCAGGCGGCGACCGCGGCTCCGGGTTTGGAGCCTTCGACGATGAAGGGTCCGACGGAAGCGGGCGGGTGGTGGTGGTGCGCACGGACTTCGTCGGCGCTAGCTTCGGAAATGTAGGGTGCCTCTTCGGTGAGGAACTGGCGTACGAGGTCATTGCGGAAGGCGACCACGCCACACGGGTAGGGGATATAGCCGAGCTTATGCGGGTCGACGGTGATGGAGTCCGCGAGAGGGAAGGCCTGAAACGCGGAAGTGACTTCGGAGTAGCCCCAACGGAGTGTCAGGGTCTTTTCGTAATTGGTGCCGCGGCGGATGGTGAGGTCGCGCGAGACGAAGTCGCCGACGTCTTCCGCGGCGGATTCAGGCGTAATAAACAATGACCGCAGGTAGCCGCCCCATGCCGCGTCAGTGTGAAGCCAGAAACTCTGGCCGTCGCGCTGTTCCAACTCTTCGCGCAAAGCATGGATGCGGTGGACGGGGTCGACGGCGCCTTCCTCGGTGGTTCCGGCGACCGCGATGACAGCGAGGGGGAGCATGCCGTCCGATTGCGCTTTCGCGATCTTGCCGCGCAGGTCGTCGACGTCGATGCGGAACATGGAGTCCACGTCGACCAGGATGATGTTGGCGCGCCCGACGCCGAGGAGGTCGGCGATTTTGCCGAAGGAGTAATGGCGGGTTCCGGCGACGAAGACGGCGGGCGGAACCTCGGCGTAGCTGGCGCGTGTGCCGTGATGGGCGATGCTGTATTGGCTGTCGGCCAGGAGCTGGTAGGCTTTCTTTCCGGCTTGGGCGCGATCGAGTTGGTAATGACGGCGGACGGCGTCGGCGAAGCGGCCGTAGAGGTAGATAGCCTGATTCGGCTTGATGCCCAGGCACGCGCGCGAGTCGATCGTGTCGATGGCGCGCGGCGCGTCGGGCTCGTTGGGCAGGCGCAGAGTGAGTTCGATGCCGTGGCGGATGCAGGCGTCGCGCACGGCGAGTGGGAAGTAGCGGATGTTGCGGGCAGCCCAGAGGGCTTCGAGATTGGCGATGGTGCCGCCGGAGGTGACGTGGGCCCAGCCGAATTCGGTTTTGACGCCCGTGGGTCCGGGGTGTTTGGGGGGAGGCTCGAAGCCGAGCATTCGAAGGATGTCCGCGCCGACGTCGAGTTCCCACTGGACGGTGACGGGCGCGGCTTCCGGCGTGACGTTGTTGGGGTTGTAGAGCATGCCGGCGAAGTAGCCGAGGATGCTCGGAATGGTCTGGTCGGCGGTCATGTGCGCGTTGTACCGCGGGCTGTAGACGGGGAAATGGCGGCGGAAACCGGCGAGCATTTCCGAGATCTGCTGGAACAGGTCATCATTCCACGACATGGACTCGCGGCGCAGGCTCTGCGTGACGAGGATTTCGTCGGACGGGAAGTAATTGCGACGCCAGTGAAAGTAATCCTGCAAGATGTGGAGGATCATTTTCTCCTCCAACTCGGCGTTTTCAGCTTTCGGTCCGAGGAACCAGGCAGCGAGGCGGCGGGTACGTTCGCGATCGGGGGAACTCACTAGCTTGAGAATAGCGCTTAGGCGGAAGGTTTCATCGCGAGACCGGAAGCGCCTCGCTGACGACCAGAGCAGCGATCTCTTTCGCGCGGCGAGCGGCATCGAGATCACCTTCGGTGGCGGAGATGATGGAACCCTTCATCAGAATCTGCCATTTGCGCCCGAAGGCGGCGGCGTCCGGGATGCCGGCTTCGGTGGCGAGACGTTCGATGAAAGAACGGATGTTCGCGAGGTGGCGGGCGCATTCACGGTAGATTTCCGTCTGACTCGCGTCCGGATCGGGATCCGCTGTTTCGACCAGGATCGTGACGAAGGCGCAACCTTCGAAGTCCGGCTGGCGGAACCACTCGTCGAAGACGTCGAAGATGGCGAGCAGGCGGGCGCGCGGTTCGGAGGCTCGTTGCTCCACGCTGGCGATGAGCCAATCGCGGGTCCAGCGCTTTTCACGGCGTTTCAGGAATTCGACGACGAGATCCTCTTTGGAGCCGAACTGCCGGTAGAGCGTCATGCGGGCGACGCCGGAACGTTCAATGATGGCGTCGATGCCGACGGCGCGCACGCCGTGGCGAGAGAACAGGTCGTAGGCAGCTTCGAGGATGCGCTCCCGCGCGTTTGCTGGGGCGGTGGCATCCGGCCCGGCCGCGTTAGCGCGATCGCTGTCGTCCATAGGTCCATCATATGGTGGGAGTCAAGGAATTCGTACTTCTTTTTGACGAATAGACACAATTATGCGAACGAGCCGCACGGGCCGAGCGGATTATCTACCCTGCTTTTGTTCTAATGAGGGCATGGAATTTCGCTGCATCGACCTGCCTGACGCGGGCGTCATTCTGATTTCGCCGGCGGATCCGCGATTCGCGGAGTTGGTCGCCGAAATCCGGCATCGGGTCCAAGATTTTCACGCGCCGGCTCCGAGCGAAGCGGAGGCGGAGGTGGATTGGTCCGATCCGGCTGGCGCGGTGCTCGTGAATCGGAGCGAGCGGCCGATTGCCGCGCAGTCTCTCGTCTGGAAATTCGAGGACGATCGCGGCCACACTTTCCGGCACACCTATACGCACGGGGCGTCGGGCGTTCCATCGCTACTGCTGCCGTTTTGGGCGAATGACCATCAGCGCGAGCACGCTCAATACTGGACGACGATTCTGCCGGGATCCAATCGGTTCCTCAGCCGGGGCCGGGTGCTCGGAAACAATTCGGACGTCCGGCCGCCTTCGCCGGGCGAGGAGTGGAGGGGCGGTTTCATAGGCAACGGAGGTGGTGGAGGCGGGAGGGGCTGGCCGAGACCGATTGCGCAGGCGACTCTTGTGCTGGACGGAGTATTCTTCGCGGATGGCGCGTTCGCGGGTCCGAATGAAGCGCGCCTTTGGGAGCAGATTGTGTTTGCGGCAGAGACGCGACAGGCGAGTTCGAAGCTGGCGGCGGAGCGATTGTAAGCGGGCGCATCGCCGGCAGAGATTTTCGACGCCGTCGAGAAATTCACGGGTCCGGCCGCGGACTGGCATGAGTTGGCGCCACGAAGACGCGAGATGCCGCGAGATTACGAGCGGGCGATGGTCGCGCGGCACTTGCAAACGCATCGGCAGTTGGCCGGGGACGATGACGCGCTCCGGATGGTGCTGGGCTGGAAGAATGCGGCGATGCCGGAGTATCGCAGGATTTGAGCCGGGCGGGCCGGCCCATTTCTGAAACCGCGCCGTGCCACTGACCGCGGAGGGTCATACGACCAAATGCCGTTACTCACCGGTGGACGGCATCCCTGCCTGCGACTGGCGCATCCGCTTGATTTGGCGTAGGAATCGTCAATCCACGAAGCTGCGGGGCTGAAAGTGCTTCTGTTCCTAGTTGACCGATGTCAGGTCAAAGGAGAACCATGAAGACTTTTCAATCGCGCTGGTTGCTGCCGATCGTGGCAGCGCTGGCCGTTACTCTCGCCGGATGCGCGTCGACCGGGACGAAGACGGCGGACGTTGCCGACAGCATTCAGAAGTCAATCGCGCAGGCCGGCTTTAAAGATGTTTCGGTGAAGCAGGACCGGGACAAAGGCGTCGTGACTCTAGGCGGACACGTCGCGGCGGACGCTGACAAGGCGCAGGCCGAATCGATTGCCAAATCCTTCGCGGGCACGCAGGTGGTGGCGAACGAGATCGCGGTCGTGCCGCCGGGCGACGCGGCCGACGCAAAAAAGATCAACTCCGACCTGGATAAGGGCATTGAGAGTAACCTGGACGCGGCCCTGGTGACGGCAAACCTGCACGATGCCGTCAAATACAGCGTTAAGAACCACGTCGTCACGTTGACCGGTGACGTCGACTCGCAAGCGAAGCGTGCGATGGCGGCAACCGTAGCGGCCGGCGTCCTGAATGTGGAGCAGGTTGTGAACAATCTGCAAGTCAAGGCGCAAAAAGCAACCTCGACGATGTAACGTTGCCGCGAAGAATTTCAAGGTACGCAAAAAACGTAAGGGAGAAAATAATTATGCTTTGGACAATCATCGTTGTCTGTTTGGTTTTGTGGCTTCTAGGATTTAGCTTCAGCGTGGGCGGAAGCCTGATTCACATCCTGCTGGTCGCGGCCCTAGTAGTTCTCGTCTTCAACCTTTTGAGCGGCCGCCGGGGCACGATCTAACGATTCGCATCTCCGGCGCCTACCGGGCAGATTAGGGCTACGCTCCTCCGGGGCGGACTGCATCGCGGGATGCTGTTTCTCCCCGGAGCTATTTGGAGCAGGCCGGCGACACCCTTCCCGTCCGATCTCCGGACATCCCAATCCATCCGTCTTCTCCAAACGCCGGCATCAGATCAACAGGCACAGGATCGCGCACGAGGACCAGCACGTCTCGAGGCGATCGTGACGTCGCTGCAGCGTCGCTGGCTCCGCGGTTCCGAAGTGGACATCCAGGTCCCACTTTCGGACACATTTCACCCCAGCGCGATTGGCAGCAAAGGGAGCAATGTGGTCCGCTGAATGCGAGGCGCACTTCATGGATTCGCTCTGGATCGACTTTCGCTACGCGCTGCGCGGTCTGCGTCGCGCGCCGCTGTTTGCGTGTGTGGCAATCCTGTCGCTGGCGCTCGGGATCGGGGCGAACACGGCGATCTTTTCGTTGATCGATCAGGTGGTACTGCGTCCACTGCCGGTAAAGAATCCGGACGAGCTTGTGATCGTGAAGTCGCCGGGACCGCGAGTGGGGCACATGAGCGCGGACGAGGACGGCTTCGTCTCCTCGTGGTCATATCCGATGTACAAGGACCTCCGCGACGGGTCCAATGTGTTTGCTGGCCTGGCGGGGCACTACGGGTTTCTGGCGAGCATGACGTGGAACGGCGAAAGCCGGCAGGCATCGGGCGAACTGGTCACGGGAAATTATTTCGACCTGTTGGGCGTGGGCTCGGCGCTTGGCCGCGTGCTGATGGCGTCCGACGATGTGACGGCTGGTGGGCACCCGGTAGCGGTGTTGAGCTACGCGTACTGGATAAGTCGGCTGGGTGGCGATCCGTCGGTGCTGAATCAGACGACGCTGGTCAACGGCCACCGGATGACGATCGTCGGAGTCGCACAGCGCGGATTCTTCGGTATCCAAGTTGGATATCAGCCCGATGTGTTCGTGCCGATGGCGATGAAGCCGCAGATGATGCCGGTGTGGAATCGCCTCGATTTGCGGAACGATCATTGGCTGCACCTGATCGGCCGGCTTCCGCCGCGGATGACGCGGGAGAGGGCGGCCGCCGGGCTGCAGCCGTACTTCGCGAGCGTGATCCGGCTGGAGGCCGAGGAGCTGAACCTTGCGGGTCCGCTGCGGCAGCGCTATCTAGCGCGCACGGTCCAACTGGAGAGCGGAGCGCGGGGGCGCGGGTTGTTGCGGGCGGAAGCGGGTCCGATGCTGTACGCGCTGATGGCGATGGTGGGTCTCGTGCTGCTGATCGCGTGCGGCAACGTCGCGAATCTGCTGCTGGCGCGCGCGGCGGCGCGGCAGAAGGAAGTGGCGGTGCGGCTGGCGGTGGGCGCGTCGCGCGGACAGTTGATCCGCCAACTGCTGGTCGAGAGCCTACTGCTGGGGCTGCTAGGCGGAGTCGCCGGGCTTTTCGCGGCGTCGTGGACGCTCGAAGGGATGTTGTATCTCTTGCGCGGCAGGGATGGAGCCGTGCTGTCGGCTTCGCTCGATGCGCGCGAGTTGGCGTTTCATTTCACGCTCGCGATCGCAGTGGGATTGCTGTTCGGACTGGCACCGGCGCTACAGGGGACGCGGCCCGACATCGCTCCTGTACTGAAAGATGCCGGCGGTTCGCTCATGGGCGCGGGGGGGCAGGCGCGCCTGCGGAAGGTATTGGTCGCCGGGCAGATCGCGCTGACGCTGCTGCTGCTGATGGGCGCGGGGCTGTTCGCGAAGAGCCTTCTGCGGCTGCAATCCGTGGAACTGGGCGTGCGGGCGAGCGGAGTCGCGCAGTTCTCGATTGCGCCGATGCTCAGCGGCTACCAGGCTCCGCAGGCGAGGGATTTTGTCGAGGGACTGCGAGCAGAACTCGCAGGGGTCGCCGGAGTGCGCGCGGCGGCGTTTGGCCGGATTCCGCTGTTTGGCGGATCCGACGACACGATGGGCGTCAGGATTGAAGGCTACACTCCTCCGGATGATCGCGGCGTTACGTTTTCGGCGGACTACGTCAGCACCGGTTACTTCTCGACGATGGGCGTTCCGCTGGTCGCGGGCCGCGAGTTCCTGCACAGCGACAGCGAGGCGAGTCCCAAAGTGTGCGTCATCAACGAGACGGCCGTGCGCAAGTATTTCGAGGGACGCGACCCGATCGGGCGGCATCTGTTCCAGGGGCGCGGCGCGACGCAGAACACGTACGAAATTATCGGGATTGTGAAGGACAGCCGCCGCCGCAACGTACGGACGGAACCGGGCCCGTATATGTTCCTGCCGAACGCGCAGGTCGAGACCATGGGTCCGGCGACGTTCTATGTGCGGACGGCACAGGACCCGGCATCGGCGCTTCCGAGTTTGCGGGCGGCGGTCCGGCGGCTGAACTCGAATGTGGCGGTCTACGACGAACGCACGCTGGTCGATCAGGTGTCGCAGAATCTCGGATCGGATCGACTGCTCGCCGCGCTGACCGGGGCGCTGGGCGCGGTGGCGGTGCTGTTGGCGGTGCTGGGCATCTACGGCTTGCTTTCGTTCCTTGTTGCGATGCGGACGAGGGAGATCGGACTGCGGATGGCGCTAGGCGCGGGCGCGTCCGAGGTGCGGCGGCTGGTGCTCGGGGATGTCGGCAAGCTGGTGCTGATGGGCGGGGCGGTTGGCGTTCCGGCGGCGTACGCGCTAGGGAAGCTGTCGGAGTCGCTCCTTTATGGGGTAGCAGGCAGCGATCTAACGATCGCATCCGGCGCATTGGCGGGGATCCTGTTTGCGGCGCTGGCGGGTGCGTATCTGCCGGCGAGACAGGCTACGCGGATCGATCCGATGACGGCGCTGCGGAAGGATTAGGGTATATGGGTGGCGCGGTCTCAAGCGCGACCTTACGGTCGCCTCGGTTCTACCGGCCCTCCGATTCAGCGATCCTCCGATGGGGCGGCAGCGGACTCCTGGCGCCATTCGGCGAAGGTATTGCGGAACTGCTCTTCCCAGAACGGATCGTGATTGACGGATTCTGTCGCGAGCATGATCGCCGCGTCTTCGCGGCCCATGGCGACGAGGCGGCGCAGGTTCCATTCGCTGGGTTCGAAGAATTCGTGTGCATAGAAGGCGAGTGATTGGAAGCCGGTGAACACGGGTTCCGGACCGATGGCTAGGGCTTCAAACATCCACTCGTTCAAGTCGATGGACTGATCGTCGGTCCAGAGGTTATCTATTCCGAAGTAAGCACCACACAGAAAGGCGCCCGCAACACCCGTACCGCGGCGTTCCTCTTCCGATACCCACGCAAGGATTTCGGCGAGCGGAGGGACCGAGGCGGGTCCATTGGCCTCGCGAACCGAGCGATAGAGTTTGCCGATCACGAGAGCGGCGCCGGCGCGAACGGATGGGCTTGCCTGTGAAAGCAGTACTTTGTACTGCTCGATGTCGCGAGACCATTCCCAGGCAGACCAGCGTTCCTTCGGCCTATTGAAGATGGCCGCAGCCTCCTTTTCTAATGAGATTGCAAGTTCGAGTTCGTTCGGCCCATAGCTGGATGAAATCCGTCCGGATTTCACGAGGTCCCGGTGCCAATAGCGGAACGTAGAGCTTCCATATTCCGACTTCTCATACATCTCCCAAAGGGCGTGGATGACGCGCCAGTCGGATTGCGAGGCGAGCCACTCGAAGTACTTTCCGATAAGGGGCTCGACAGTTTTCGCGGTGGCCCCGCCCGGAATTATGGAAAGGGCGAGCTTCTGGAAATGGGCGGCGGCCGCGCCGAATGGCCAGAACGCGGGGGCGGCATCCGTGACGGAAGAAGCCAGGAAGACTTCCGCCAGGACGTCCATCGCGCGCTCCACCTGCTCGGGAGACATCTTGTGGTCGAGGCGCAGTTGGCGGAGCAGGTCGATGCACCCCTTGCTATTGGGATCTTTGCGGAATTCGGTCTGAAGTTGATCGAGCAGTTTCTCAGC
>JBDTTK010000112.1:0-9157 GCA_039930685.1 Bryobacteraceae bacterium
GGCGAGCGAGCGAAAGAAGAAATCGATCGGCAGGCGGAGTCCGCGCGGGGCTGCCGGTTCGAGGAGGCGCAACGCGCCGTCCAGGAAGGCCATGTCGCAGTTAGGAGGAATAATATAGGCGCAATTCGGCCGGACTACCATCCCGTCCTCGACTTCAAAAACCTGCATCCGGGTATAGCGCCGAATTAATTCGGTGAGGATGCTCTCGTGATCCGGAGCGAGGTGCTGCACGAGCACGAACGCCATCCCGGGATCGGAGTCCGGCATCCCGGAGAAGAAGGCTTCGAACGCGGCTAGGCCGCCGGCCGACGCGCCAATGCCAACGATAGGAAATCCCGCAACTGCGGGAACAATCTGCTCCACGGCCGAGCCAACTTCGGGTTCCGCGTTCTGACCCGCGGTGGTCATCCCGCCCAGTATTTCATTCCTATTACGGTACTCCATACTGCTCCCGTTTCATAGGCCGATTCCATATTGCAAATTAATGGATCAAATAAAGAAGCTTTTTGTTGGACCACCCGAACGCGACCCACCGAGCGCGGAGGATTCGATTGCGACCGGTGTTCCGGAACCAGACGGCTGGTCGATCGTCTCGGTGAGTTCCGCATTCTCGCTTGGGCGCGCGGACTGCGCGTGATACAACTATTAGTCGTACCGATCATCAAATGGCGCGCAAATGGCTGGGCAGATAGGCCGATTTTCGATAGTCCGTGAGCTCGGCCAGGGCGGCTTCGGGAAGGTTTACCTCGCCTCGGATCCGCAACTGGCGGACCGTTACGTCGCCATCAAGGTGATGAACACGACGCAGGACGCGAGCATGCGCGTCCGGTTCCGGAATGAAGCAGTCGCGGCCGCCAGCCTGAAGCATCCCAACATCGTAACGATCCTCGAGTACGGGGAACATCAGGGCCAGCCGTACATTGCGATGGAGTACCTGGACGGCGAGGATCTGGGGCAACGGCTGAAGTACGGCCCTCCGCTGACGCTGTTTCAGAAAGTGACGATCCTCGAGCAGACAGCCAGCGCGCTGTATGCCGCGCACTCGCATCCGAGCGCGATCATCCACCGCGACATCAAGCCCGCGAACGTGATGCTGCTGAAGGATGGCAGCGTCAAGATCATGGACTTCGGCATTGCGCGGCTGTCGGGCGCGGAGAGCACGCGGCTGACGTCCACGAACGTGATGATCGGTTCGGTCCTGTATATGGCGCCGGAGCAATTCACGCATGGCGTCACGGACGTGCTGACCGACATCTGGTCGTTCGGCGTGCTCGCCTACGAAATACTGGCGGAGAACCACCCGTATCAGGGCGGCGATGTCACGCAGGTCATGTATCGAGTGACCTCGGTCGATCCGCGGCCGCTACTCGAACTGGTTCACGGCTGCCCGGCGGAGCTTTCGGCGATCGTCAAACGGCTGATGAGCCGGACGCGCGAGGACCGCTATCAGAGCCTCGAGGACGCGGGCTTCGACATCCGGAGCATCGTGACGGATCTCCGGCACTCCGAGGCCGGCAAGATGTTGCAGCGGGCGGAGGACCATTACGCGGCGGGCCGTTTCGAACCGGCGATGCAGGCAGTGCGCGAGGCGCTCGACATCGATAGCAATTTGCGGTCCGCGCGCGTGCTTCGCGAGAAGCTCAACAAGCAGATCCAGGGAGTGGCGCAGCGATCGCGGGTCGAAGAGCACCTGCAGCAATCGGCGGATTGCGAAGCGCGCAACGATTGGGATGGCGCGCTGACGCAAATCCAAGCGGCGATCCGGCTCGATCCGTCGAATACGACGTTGGCGGTCCGGGAAGAAACGCTGCAGCGAGCACGCGGCAACGACCGGCAACTGAACCAGTGGATGACGCTGGCGCAGCAGGCGCTCGACGCGGACAATCTCGAGCTGGCGGAGCAATACGTAGGCGCGGCGGAACAGCTGGACGCGAAGGCGCGCATCGCGATCCACCTGCGCAGCAAGCTTGATATGGCACTGCGGCGGAGACGGGAGGACGCCGAGCGCGCCCGGCAAGTCGAGGCGCAGCGAGCCGCCGAACTGGAAAAGCAGCGCGAAGCGCAGTTGGCCCTGGAGAAGGCGATCGCGGCGTCCGAGGCCGTGCGGACAGCGCGGAGCCTGCTCGCGGGCGGCAAGATGGACGAGGCACTGCGAGGCCTGTTGTCGTCCTACGACACGCTCAGCGACAATCCTGATTTCGCGAGCATGGTCGAAGAGGCCAAGCGCGCAATCGCGGCGCGAAACGCGGCGGCCGAGGTCACGCGCAAGGTACAGACCATTCGCACGATTGCGGCGCGCGGCGACTATGCCCGCGCCAAAGAAGCTTGCATTGTCGCGCTCCGCAGCCATGAGAACGACGCGCAGATTCTGGAGCTACAGCAGACGATCGACCGCGAACTCCAGTTCCGCGAATCGGTGGCGGAAATCCAGGCGGAGTTGGACGGGGGCCGGCTTACGGAGGGTCTGTGGCTCGCGGAACAGGCGCTGCGGAAATTTCCAGAGAACGCCCGGCTCTTGTCGCTGGTAGCGGATATCCATGATCGGCGCCGGAGGGAACTGCTGCGCAAGCTGATCTCCGACGCGCACATGCACGCCGGGAATCAGAATTGGACGGCGGCGTCCGAAATTCTGCGTGACGCGCAAGCCCTGGACGCGTCCGACGCGGAACTGATCTCCACGGTTGTGGAGTTCCAGTGCCGCTCCCGCGAGGATCTAGAGCAGCGAATCGCGCAAGTACGGGCGATGTTGAATCGTGGAGAGTCGTCGCAGGCGGGCCAAGCGGTGGAGGCGATTCGGGAACGATTCCCCGATTCGCCGGAGATTGCCGCGCTCGCAGCAGAGGTCAACGCAGCGCTTTCGCAGCGAATCCGCTCGCTGTCCGGCATGCATACGCCGATTCATTTTCCGGAGGCGAAGAAATCCGCCGGTCCGTCGCGCCCGAAATGGCTGCTGGCGGTGATTCCGGGCGTGGCGCTTGCCGCGGCGGTGGGTTGGTTCACGCTGCGGCCCAAGGCGGTTCCGGTGCTGAGCGTAAAGCCCGACAAGATCGACTTTGTGTATCAGAAAGGCGGGCTGACGCCGCCCCCAATGCGGATTGCGGTCCGGGTGGCGAACGGAACCGGCGCCGGCCTGAGTGCGCGTTCGCCGGAATGGCTGTCCGTGGAGCAAAGCGCGGCGGAAGGCGGCGCGGTACTCGACGTCAAGTTGAAACCCGAGGCGCTTGCGCCAGGCGAGCATAGCGGCGAGCTCCTCATCGAAGGAGAAGGCGCGCGCCCGGTGGCGATTCCGGCGCATTTGCGCGTCGACCGCGCTCCGGCGGGCGCACTGGTGGTCGAGCCGAGGGAGGTCTCGCTAACGCGCGAGAGCAGCAGCGCGACGATTTCGGTTACATCGGAATCCGATCGCCAGAATATTCAGATTGTAGGCGTCGCGGCTTGGCTTCTGGTGGAACCGGTGACGGGAAGAACGCCAATGACGCTGCAGGTTCGCATTCGGCCGGGTCAGACGAAGCCGGGCGTGCAGTCCTGTACGCTGACGATACTACCCGGGAACGACGCGTCAAAGGCCAAGACGGTGAATGTGGTGTTTACCATTCCGGAGGTGGTGAAGCCGGTGGAGCCACCGAAGCCGGTGATCGAGAAGCCGAAGGAAGAGAAACCGAAAGAAGAAAAGCCGAAGGAAGAAGAGAAAAAGCCGGTAGAGCCCGAGAAAGAAAAGCCAAAGGTCCGCGGGACACAGAAGGATTGGAATGGCGCCTTTTCGGGCAGGCTGGTTTGGAGAGGCATGCTCGCGCCGGGCGCTTCCATCGATTTGACGCATGAATCCTTGGCGGATAACGTCAACAAGTTCCCATGGCTGTTCGATACGCATGTCGCGGTTACGGCCGATGCGCCGGCTGTCGTCGAAGTGCATCCCTCGCGCGCCAACACCTGGAATCTGATTCGCATCCGTAATACTGGAACGCAGCCTATCCCGCTTGTTACGCTGAATTGGAGAATCAATCCTTAGTGCGGACGGCCCGACGGCAGACGGCCGCGGGCAGACGGGAAGGAGTGCGAGGCGTGCGTCAGGTAGTCGTGCTGTTCATCGCGCTGGCTCCAGTGTGGGCCCAGGCGCCAAAGCCCAAAGTCCGGGTCCTCATCATCGCGAATCAGAACTACACCAAGCTTGCGCCGATCGTTGACGCCGAAGCGAGCGCGACTCGCGTCCGGAAGGCGTTGGCAGACACTGGGTTGCCGGGGGTGTCGATCACGGTTCGGAAGGATCAGGCATTCGCGCAGATCAAGGAAACGCTCGAAGACCAGTTCGTGCCTTCGATCCAGCCGGGCGAAGTCGCCATTGTTTACTTCATAGGCCACATGATTCAGGCGGACGGCGAGAATTACTTGCTCGGCCCATCCTTCGATCCAAGCGCCACCGGGCCGCTGCGGAACACCGGCTATTTGTACGGCCGGTTTCTCGATTTGCTGCAGAGCCGTTCGCCGTCATTCAGTCTGCTGCTGTTCGAAGGCGCGTTCGCGGATGGCAAGCTGGCCCTGGTCCCCGGATACACGCCGGGTCTGCATGAGAGCCCCGATGTCGCGAACGGGATCGTCCTCTACTCAGCGGCTCGCGAACAGCTCGCGCCGGTGCCCAAGGCCGCCACGCCTTCGCTCTTCGCAGAGTCGTTCGCGAACCTGCTCGGGAACAAGGGAATTGGCATGCAGACGCTCGCGATCGAGTTGCAAAAGCTCGTCGATCAATCGAGCAAGGGCGTCCAAAGCCCGTATCTGCTGGCGCACTATACGGGGGATTTCAAGTTCACGGATGCGCCCATTGTGAAACCTCCGGAACCAATCGTCAAGATCGTTCGGACGGGAGGTCCGGAGCGAAAGCAGCATCCGTTGGACCGGGAATTCTATGTCTTGATTCCGGGGGGAAAGTTTCAAATGGGCTGCGTGGATGTGAGCGGGTGCGAAGATTCCGAGAAGCCGCGGCACGAAGTGACCATCTCGAAGCCTTTCTGGATGGGCGAGAGCGAACTGACGGTCGAGGCGTACGAGCGCTATACGAAGATGACCAATCACAAGATGCCGGGCGCTCCGTTGGGTCCGCACTCGGGTTGGAAGGACCGGGCGCTTCCGATGGTGATGGTTTCGTGGACCGAAGCGGAGCAGTATTGCGGATGGCTCGGCGGACGGCTGCCGACCGAGGCGGAGTGGGAATACGCGGCGCGCGGCAAGGACGCGGATCAGATTTACCCGATGAAGGATTTCGCGGAGGCGCGGGATGCCGCCAACTTTAAGGGCAAGAGCGGCAACGATCTGTACGACGACGTCGCGCCGGTCCGAAAGTTTGACAAGAACAGCGTTGGCCTGTACGACATGGCGGGCAACGTCTGGGAATGGGTCAGCGACCTTTATGGAGCCGACTACTATGCGTCCTCGCCGGCGGCCGACCCCAAGGGTCTAGCTTCAGGCAACCGGCGGGTGATCCGCGGCGGATCGTACGATAGCGATCCGAAAGTGCACTTGCGTCTTTCCTACCGGCGGCAGGAAAAGCCGGACGGAGCGCGCTACATCGGATTCCGCTGCCTGCTCCCGGACACTCCGGCGGTCCGCGAAAAACTTCAGTAGGCGTGACCCAGAATCCGCCCCGTCCGCGCGGACAAAGATGTCCGCCCCTTTACAGCGCCTGTCGGTCGAGGTGGGGGTGATATATAATTCACAGGTTCTCCTCAGGGGGGGCCGCAGAGGAGGAAGGTAACTTGAAGCTTGCGTCCATTTGCTGCCAAACGGTACTTTTCCTGTCCACCATGACGCTGACAATGTCCGGTCAGACTCCGTATCTGGCTAAGGGCAATGTGGAAGCCAACGTGTTCGGAGGTCTTAGTTATGGCCTGGATCACTGGCGCAGCAGCTTCGGCGGAAACGTCGGAGCGGCCTTGTTCGATAAATACGTGATGTGGTACGGAGAATACTCCTACTTCCCGGGCATCGTGCGGAGGATTAACGCGAGCGCCGATACGACGGCGGGGCCCGGCGACTTTTCGGTTCCGTTCCAGGACGTCCACGCCGGCGTGCACCTGCGCCTTCCGATTTTTCCGGAAAAGCGTATTGTGCCGTACTTGTCAGGCGGTCTCGGCTATCTGAACGGAACGGCAACGATTAACCGGCCGTTCCGCACGGGGACGGACAGCAGCGGCAAACCGATTTACGGCGCGACGCAGCAGTACGACTTCGCGTCGAACGGATTCGCGGTCAACGGCGGCGGCGGTCTCCGCCTGTATCTAAGCAAGGACGGGCGCTTCGGCGCGCGTATCGAAGCAAAGATTTATAAGCCCACGTCTGGGGTCGACGGGACGAATCCTTTCGGCAAGCTCACACTGGGCCTTTTCTATCAATTCCGCTAGATTTCGCGGTCGTGCTTTTTCAGGGAGTGCAGTATGCGCCAGTTCGCTTTTCTGTCTTCGTGCCTAGCCATCGTCAGCTTGGCAGTTCCATCGATGTGGGGAGGTCCGCCACCGTTTCGGCATAAAGCCCGGACCGGAACAGATCACTCGCTGAAGGCGGGTGGGAGCTATCTGAAACTGCCCTTGCGTTTCGAAGCGGCGGCCACGGGGGGATACGTTTCGCGCGGCTTGTTGTATTCTCTCGAACTCGGCGCGAACGGCCCCAGTTTCCGCATGGGGCAAAAGCAGTCGCGATTCACGATGCGATTCGACGGCGCGAAACCGGTGGCTCCAGTGGGAGAGTCGCAGATGGGATCGCGGACCAATTATCTGGTGGGCGATGCCAAGAACTGGCGCCGCGACGTGGTTAATTTTGCGAAGGTGCGGTATCCGAGTGCTTGGCCCGGCATCGACGCGGTTTTCTACGGAAACCAGCAGCGGCTGGAGTACGACCTCGAGTTGCAACCCGGGGCCGATCCCGGAAGGGTCGCCTTCCGGTTCGAGGGCGTAGAGCACCTGCGGATCGCAGCGGACGGCGCCCTGCTGATTCGCGCTGGAGGGAACGAGATCCGGCAACTGCCGCCGTTGGTCTACCAGGAAGGTCCAAGCGGACGCCAAACGGTCAAAGGCCGGTACGTGCTCCGGGCGGCGAACACGGTTGGGTTCGTGCTCGAAGGCTACGATAAAAAGCGCAAGCTGGTGATCGACCCGATCATCGACTATTCCACGTTTATCGGCGGAAACATCGACGATTTCGTCACGAGCGTGGCGCTGGACGCGTCGGGTAATATCTACCTCGCGGGATTGACGGAGTCGACAAATCTTTCGCTCCCGGGAGCTTACGACACGACGGTTTCGGCATACGACCTATTTGTGGTGAAGCTCGATCCAACGGGCACGCAAGCCTTTTGGTCGACCTACTTCGGCGGATCAGGCGATGAGGACCCCTGGGGCATCGTAGTGGATTCGCGCGGACAGGCGACTGTGGTCGGAAACACGACTTCAAAGAATCTTCCCGTCCGTTTCGACGCGACGCAGATCATCGACAACTGGTTCAGCAATTCGAGCAATATCGTCGGCGATCAGGGCTTCATCGTGAAGCTGAATGCGGCGGGCTCGAACGTGGTGTATTCGAACTACGTGGGCGGAACAACCGACTCTACGTTCCTCTGGCACGCAGTGATCGACAAGACCGACAACGTGTTCCTTACCGGCGAGACGTACGCCACCGACTTTCCGACATACCGTGGTTTGAATCAGTTCTATGGAACCCGGGATACGGTCGTCATGAAGATCGATCCGGTGGGAAATCGCGTCTTTTCGTCGCTGATCGGTGGAACCACGGGCGGAGGGGAGCAGTCCGGATTTGCGATGGCTTTGAACGCGCAGGGCGCCATCTACCTGACGGGAGTCACAAACTCCACGAATTTTCCGAACGGGCTGTTCACGAAAACGCACCCCGACTATGGGGATGTTTACGTGCTGGCGATGGCGAGCGACGGCCAGACGCTCAATTACATCAATTTTCTTGGCGGCACGCGGACGGCGACTGGAGACCTTGCGGACGGTCTCCAGGAGTCGTATCGAATCGTGGCCGATGCGCGGGGAAATGTTCATGTGACGGGCTACACCGCCACAGTCGACTTTGGACCGATCATCGCGCCGATCCAACAAAATTCGGGCGGCGGCACCGACGTCTTTTACGCACGCCTGAACGCGACGCTCGACATCCTCAATTCCACCTATCTTGGTGGAACGGGAGCGGATTGGGGTCTCGCGATGGCGGTGGATCCCGTTTCGGGCAACATCGTTCTCGGCGGCCTCACGAATTCCTCCAACTTCCCGGTCCGGCCGAATGCCGTACAACGCACGTTCGGCGGCGGCGGCGCCGACGGATTCATCACGACCATTTCGGGCACTGATGGCCAAACGATCGTCGATTCCACTTTCTATGGCGGAAGCCAAACGGACTTCCCGGTCGACTTGACGGTCGGACCGGACGGCGCTATCTACATTGCCGGCTACACGGAGTCGCGCGACTTTCCGATTTCACAGACTGCGATCATTCCGTATCGTCCCAATCCGGAAACGGGATTCCTGGCGCGCCTGACGAACTACAACACATGCCGCTTCTCGGTCGGCACGGGGCAGGTACAGGTTCCTACTGCCGGAGTTTCAGCGAGTTTCACGGTCGCGATTTCGGGTGTCGCGGGCTGCATCTGGTCGGCGAGCACGACCGCACCTTCCTGGATCTCGCTGGGCTCGACGCGAGGCAACGGCATCAACCTGAGCTATCGGGTTTCGGCGAATACGACCGGCGCTGCGAGGGACGCGTACATCATCATTTCGGGCCAGGTCATCCACGTGACGCAATTCGGTCAGGATTGCCAGTTCAGTGCGTACCCGGATCGCATTCCGGTGCCTAACGCCGCATCGACGCGCAACATCAGCATCCTCGCGCCGTCCTCGTCCTGCGGCTGGACGCCGTCGTCGGATTCCAGCTGGATTCGGGTACCGTCCACGCAGAGGAGTGGTTCGGGTTCGCTCGCCGTGGCGATTGACGCCAATACGGGGGCGACGCTCCGCGGCGGAAGCATTACAATCGGCAATCTCCGCATTCCCGTGGTCCAGAACGGCAGCGGCTGCCGCCTTCAGGTGACGTCCGGACAGGGACCGTTTGAAATCAGCGGCGGCAACGGGTTGGCGCGCGTCCAGGCGAGCAGCAC
>JBDTTK010000113.1:0-9087 GCA_039930685.1 Bryobacteraceae bacterium
CGGTGTGGTTCATGACGGGCCGGAATTCATTGGTGTGGCCGTTAGAGATGTAGCCGGTCAGATTGATGCGGGGGAAGCGCACCTGATCGGCAGGTACCTGCTTGATGTAGTTGGGCGAGAAGCCAAGCGACGCGAGGTCGAAGTTGACGGCCGCTTCCGGCTGGTCGCCCCCGCGTATAAAGCGGTTGTAGCTATAGCGCGTGTTCAGGATGAGGGTCGGCGACAGCGTGGCGATGTGGTCAAACGCCGCGGCCTTCGAGTAGAAGTAGAACTGCGTTCCGACAAACGCATTGTTGAAGTAGTTGTTGTAGCTGCTATCGCGATTGTATTGGCTGTACCGCACGAAGAAGCGCTGCTTATCGCCGAGGTTCTGATCGATGCGAGTCGTGTGGTTGTAGTAGTTGGCCTTTTCAGCGGACCCCGCGTCCTGGTAGTTCGAAAGGCCAAGCGGATCGCCGGGCGTCAGTTCCGTGCTGGGGTAGTAGTTGAGAATCGCGGCGCCGACTTTGTCAAAGCGCGCTACCGGAATCTTGTTCCCGGCGAACGGCATCTGTTGGAAGCGTCCGCCCGCGATCGCGACGCGAGTCGAAGGATCGTAGATCGTGTATTGCGAACCGCCCGCGAGCAGCGCCGAAAAGTCGCCGTTGTGCATTGCCGGCGTCGGAACCGTATTCGTCGTATCGTCGTGCCGCGGACGCGAGTCTTTGATGCCCTCGTAGCCGAACAGGAAGAAGGTCTTGTTCTTCCCGTTATAGAGTTTCGGAATCACAACCGGACCGCTGAACGATCCGCCCCAGCGATTGAAGAGGAAGTCGGGCCGCGGCGTGCCGGCTTTATTCAGGAAGAAGTCGTTGGCCCAGAAGCTGGGACGCTGGAACGAGTAGTTGGCGCTGCCATGGAAAGAGTTGGTCCCGCTCTTAATACTGATATTGGTGACACCGCCCTGCGTCTGCCCGAATTGCGCATCGAAGGTGTTGGTCTGGACTTTGAACTCCTGGACGATGTCGGTCGGCGGGACATACGAGGCCGTAACCTCGTTCGCGTTGGCGGTCGCCGTGGTGGGCGCGCCGTCGATCGTAATGTCGTTCAGGTTGCCGCGCGTTCCGCCCATCGAGAAGTTGACGATGTGGGTCGGCTCAAAGGGACGGTCCAGCCGGACGCTTCCATTGAAAGTGACGCCCGCGGTGAGACCGATCAGCAGGAACGGATTGCCGTATGACAGCGGCAGGCTTGACACGCGCTTGGCGTCGACTACGGTTCCGAGCGATGCGCTCTCGGTGTTCAGGAGCGGCACCTCGCCGGTGACTGTCACCTGCTGTTCACCGGCGCCGACCTCTAAGGCGATATCGATGTCCAGGCGGTCTGCGACGCGGACTTCGACTCCGCTACGCACAGCTTTCTTGAATCCGGGCGAACGCACTTCGATGGTGTAGGTTCCGGGCGACAGGAAGCTTGCGCGATAGACACCTTCGGCGCCGGTGGTGAGGGCTGTTTTAAAGCCCATGGCCGTGTTCGAAATGTCGACGGTGGCGCCCGCGATAACAGCTCCGCTGGGATCGGTAACGCGGCCCGTGATTGTGCCCCTCGTGTCCTGGGACCAGGACAGGGAAGTCGTCAGAAGCAAAATGACGGCGCCAATCGAGAAAATGCGACTAGGCATGTAAGACTCCTCTTTAGCTCAGAGACCGAACGCGCGGTCTTGCACCCCAAGCAGGACCCACCCGTCCGGGGGTGTCCCTTCCTGCGAATGTGATTGAAGCAAATATTCACGAATTCGACAACGGAGTCAATCGAATTTCGCGCGCGGCGATCCTTTAGCCGGATTAAACGATTTACAGCGCGCCGGAATCCGAAAGACATCGCGGTGGACAGCTCCGGATTTTCCGGTGATTGAAAGGCCTGGGCCGTTCGCAAACCGGAGAGCCCGCACCGGCCCCAGCCAGAGTGGTTAAGGCTTGCAGCGGCTCCCTTTCGAAGCGGATAGACTTGACTTCGGACGATATTGCCATGCGAATTCTCACTGCTCTTCTCTTCCTCGCGATCCTAACCGGCTGTGGCGACCTTCTTTCGCTGCACCCGATCTATACGCCACAGGACAAAGTGTTTGATGCGGCTTATGAAGGACGCTGGGAGTCGGACGACGACATCCTCACTGTCAAGCGCTCCGGCGAGAAGTACGAATTCACGCTCGAGAACAAGAAGCCCAAGGGCAGCCCCCGCGAGTATGAGGCGCATCTTCTGGACATCCGCGGCGTCCGGTTCGTCGACTTGATTCCGGCAACCGCTCTGGGCCACATGTTCGCCAAAGTGCGCCTAACCGGCGGCGAATTGAGAATCTCTTTCTTCGATACCAAGTGGCTGCGCGACCGGATTCCGCATGAGGATGCGGAAGTTGCGGGCAATGAGTCGATGCCGGTGGTGATCCTCAAAACCGGCCCGCTGCGCAAGTTGGTTGCGCGGTACGCACTTGAGCCGAAGGCTTACGACAAGGATTTGGTTTACCGCCGCAAGTGAACCGGCATCACTTCGAAGCTTCCGCCAGTTCACGCGCCGCCGGATTCGCGGCGGTGGACGCGGGGTTCGAAAATACGAGACCGGCGTCGTCGACGGAATTCCATTTCAAGCTGATCGTGTCGCGGATATAGTTCTGATGGACGCGCCACGGCGTCTTCGAACCTTGCTTGGGCCAATTGGCCAGCGCGCGTTTCATGTAGCCCGACGAGAAGTTCTCGACGAACTCGGCGGCCGGGTGTTCGTCGCCGGGGGTCGGCGTAACCTGGCGGAAGCCTTTGCGGTCCATGTAGTTCAGCAGGCGGCACACATAGTGGGAGGTGAGATCCGCCTTGAGCGTCCAGGATGCGTTGATGTAGCCGAAAACCGCTGCAAAGTTCGGCACATCCGAGAGCATGACGCCCCGATACGACAGCGCTTCTCCCAACACGACCTGCTTTCCATCGACCGCCAACTCGATGCCGCCGAACGCCTGCATCACCAAGCCAGTCGCGGTGACGATCATGTCAGCGTCCAGCTCTTTACCTGATTTCAGCCGGATACCCTTTTCGGTGAACGTCTCGATCTGATCGGTTACGACGCTGGCGCGTCCGGACTTGATGGCATCAAATAGATCGGCGTCGGGCACCAGGCAGAGGCGCTGTTCCCACGGGTTGTAGCTGGGCGTGAAGTGAGTGGCGACATCGTAATCCACCGGAAGCTGGGCACTGACCCTCTTGAGGATGTCGCGCTTCATGCTGTTCGGGAAGCGCCGGGTCATTTGATAGAAGTACATCATCAGGATGACGTTCTTCCACCTGCTCAGCCGGTACGCCCACATCTCGGGCAGTACTTTTCGAAACCAATTCGCCAAGGCGTCGTGCCGGGGCGCCGAGACCATGTAGGTGGGCGAGCGTTGGAGCATGGTCACGTGACCTGCGGACTTCGCGATAGAAGGAACCAATGTCACGGCGGTCGCGCCGCTGCCAATAATCACCACCCGCTTACCGCGGTAATCCAAGTCCTTGGGCCACGCCTGGGGATGCACGATTCGGCCGGCGAAGCGTACCGCGCCCGGGAGCTCCGGCGTGTAGCCGGACGAATAGCGGTAGTAACCGGCGCACGAGAACAGGAAGTTGCAGGTCATGGACACTGGCTCATCGCGCCCGTCGTCCATCGTGCGGATCGCTTCAACCGTCCACAAGCCGGTCCCTGAGGACCACTCGGCGCGCTCGATCCGATGCCGGAAGCGGATGTGGCGGTCGATACCCTCGTCGCGGGCGGTCTCGGTGATGTAGTCGCGGATCTGGTCGCCCGGAGAGACTGCGTTGGGGTTGGTCCACGGGCGGAAGGAGTAGCCCATCGTAAGCATGTCGGAATCGGACCGGATACCGGGATAGCGAAAGAGATCCCAGGTGCCGCCGATCCGCTCGCGCTGATCGAGGATGACGTAGCTCTTCGACGGGCAGAACTTCTGAAGGTGGTGGCCGGCTCCAATCCCGGACAAACCCGCCCCCATGATCAGCACATCGAAGTGTTCGAAAGCCATTCGACTGCTCCTGTTCGCGAACATATCACATCGCGGCGGAATGAAGGCTCAAACGACAGTGGTCCGTCAGTGCGCGAGGTGGATGGTCCGTCCGGTCCGCGCGGATTGCCGCGCCGCATCGAGGATCTCGATCACGATCACGTTGTTTTCGATAGAAGAAAGACCGCCCGGCTTGAATTGGCCGCGGGCAACGCCGACGAGGTATGAGATGGAGTCGGCCTCCTCCGGCTTGAGTTCGGGCGGAGTACGCGACTCCTCCGCCTGCATTCCCGGAAGCCGGACGCGCAGGTGATTGCCGCCGGTCGCGATGGCGTACCCGCCAACGCCGTACACTTCGAAATCCTTACGGCCTACCGGCCAATTCCACGACCCCTGAATGATGCCCTGCGCCTTCGGATATTCGAGCAGCACGGTGGCTTCGTCGTCCACATTTTGGTAAATCGCCGGCTTGATGGTTTGCGTCAGCGCCGTGACCTTAAGCGGCCGCTGATTGTCCATCATCCAGGTCATCAGGTTGGCTCCGTAGCATCCAAAATCGAAGAGAGCGCCCGCGCCGTTCTTCACCGGATCACTGAGCCAGCGGAAGAACTCCGGCTGCACACCGATCTCTTTAGGACCCTGATGGCCATCCATCGCAACCATCTTGCGGATGTCACCACCCGCTTTCTGCTCGTGCAACAGGTTCCAGATTTCACCGTGACTGCGATACCAGGTGGTCTCGTAATTGACGAACACCGGCGTGTTGTAACGCTGGGAGGCCCGCTGCATGGCGCGCGCTTGCCTGACGTCGACCGCCAAGGGCTTTTCCATCATCACGGCGATGTGGCGCGGGGCGGCGGCTTCGACGATGGCGGCGTGCGCGTAGGTATCCGAGAAGGACGCCACGGCCTGCGGCTTCACGGTATCAAGCATCTTATTCAGGTCGGTGTAGAGCTGGTTCTCCGCGAAGCCCTGCGACTTAGCGTATTTGGCAAGAAGTTCCGGGTCCGGATCCCACACTGCAACGATGGTCACGTCGGCGGTGCGGGCTTTCGCGGCGCGCAGAAATCCGGTGACGTGTCCGTGGTTCAGTCCGGCGATTGCGATGCGCACGGGCTGCGCCGTCGCAAGTTGGCAGAGCGGCAGGGTCACTATGAATGCGAGCAGCAATCGGAAGGTCATGACAGGTGCCTCACATGATATCCCGCGACCGAATCGGGCGATAGCGGTCTACTTCACCGGACGCGTGAAGTTGACGATATTCTCCCACTCGCTGGCGTCGGAGCGCGCGACGACGGCGATTACCGGATCCGTGTCGCTCATATTGAAGACTTCGTGGGGAACGCCCGGCTCGATGAAAATGAAGTCACCAGCCTCATTCTCGATGACCTGTTCGAGGGCGGGACCATATTCGTGACGCACGCGCCCGGACAGGATGTAGAGCATGACCTCGAAATCCACATGGATGTGGGCGTACGCAACTCCGCCGGGCGGAATGGTCGCGCAGTTCATGGACAGCTTTTTCGCGCCGACGTTCTTCGCCGACAGGCCCGACTTGTACTGAATGCCGTTCCATCCACGTTGGCTACCACCGCCGCGGATTGTAAAGATGCCCTCGCCGCCTTCGACATGACCAAGATCCGGTTCAGATTGCATGGGGTCATCGTATCGCGTCCGGGCAAAGAAGTGGCCCGAGGGCCGTGCAGAAACTGCGCGGACTGCAAAATCGACAGTGTTTCCACCACGTGTCCGCCATTAGCGGCATGAAGGAACAAGTACATGAATCGCTTTAGGGAATGGCCGTTGGGTTGCTTCTACAAAATCAGGAGAGAACACACATGCCATATCCCGAAACCGGCACCGAGCAGTGGAAGGGCGGCCTTGCCGACGGCGCCGCGAAAGTCGCCAACACCGCCGACAGCCTTGCCGAACAGGCGAAAGAAAAAGCCTCGCAGTTTGGCCGGACCGCCGCCGACAAACTGGAAGCCAGCAAGAAGGGTACTGCGGATGTTCTGCAGTCGTCAGCAGATACGCTACGGAATGCGGGAGACGCATCGAGCGAAGCGGTAAAAGGGTTCGCCCACAAAACGGCCTCGACGTTCGATTCGTCCGCCCAATACATCCGTGATCATGATTTCAAGGGCATGATGGACGACGTCACGACCGTCGTAAAGCGCAATCCGACACCCTCATTACTGATCGCTCTCGCGGTTGGTTTCCTGGCCGGCGCAAGCATGCGCCGGTCCGACTAAGGGACGATTCGAGGAATGGTTGGGCGATGAATAATAACAACCCCGCATCTCACGGAGGAAGCGCTATCGGGCTTCGGCCCAGCGGCGCCAGTGAGCAGAGATCCGTGGTCGAAATCATAAAAGATATCGCCCTCCAAATTCAAGAAATCGTGCGGGGTGAAATTCGTCTCGCGGCGACCGAGATGAGGCAAGAGGCAAAGCTGGGTTGGATATCAGCCCGGCTCCTCATTGCCGGCGCCTTGGTGGCTTTCCTGGCCGCTGGGTATCTATTGCTTGCAGCGGTTTTTGGGCTGATGCTGGTGCTGCCTGCCTGGGCTTCCGCAGCCATTGTTGGAGGCGTGCTTTCGCTCATAGCCTGGGGATTGATCGCATCCGGATTGGGTAAGTGGAAGAAGATTCAAGCGTTGGAAAAAACGACCGAAACAGTAGGAGATAACGTCGCATGGCTGAAAGAGCAATCGAGATCGTGAAGAACATCGAATCTCATCGAGAACAGCTGGGTCGGGATCTCAATGACCTGGAAGCACGTGTCAAAGAGAATGCGGATTGGCGGACACACTACAAGAATTATCCGTATTGGTTCTTGGGAGCGGCGTTCGCTGGAGGCGTGCTCACGGCGGCCGTAATAGGGCCCCGCAACCGCCCGGAACGCAAGCCCGTCAGCACTGAACAGTTCGTGAAGCGACAACCGGAACCAGTTCGGTCCAGGGGCCTCGTAGTTCCAAGGGAAATCCGTAGCGTGGTGGACGAAGTCAAAGGTGCCTTAATCGGATTCGGTATCGCGCGACTGTACGGAGCCCTCGGCAACCTGGTGCCCGGGCTCAGCGAACATTTGCCCGCCAGGCGACGGTAGTCGCTCTCGACTGGCGGCAATGCCTGGTCCAGTTCGTATTAGTTCACGCGCTTGAAGCGCAAATCCCAAACGCGGTCTTCGCCGGCGCTGAGTGCAATCACTTTTCCGGTCGAGTCACGCACAAAGAAGATCGACGATCCTGTGGGCATCGAAAACCCATCTCGAAACGTCGGCCGAAGCCGGATCGGCTCACCGCTGGCAATCCGGAGAGACAGTTCGCCGGGCGTCGAACCGGAAGCCACGGTGAGCACCGATCCGGTTTCCTCACTTTCGTACTTACCCAGCAGTGGCCGGAGATCAGCAGGCGTGGGATGGACGGGTTGGACTCGGACATAGGCGACTTCATCGTCGGGCGTCGTCACTTCGAGGCGGGAGGGATCGCCATCCTGGAATCGATATTCAACGTGTGGGTTAGCCGCCGCAACAAACTTCCCAGGCTCGACCGCCGCTAACGTTGCCAAACCAAACGTGAGCTTGCCGTCGTTGAATTTCAGTTCGGAAACCGTGTTGTCGCGCAACTTCCGATAGTGTCCCGCCATGGACTTCAACTTCACCGGATCGGCATTGAAACTCGATGTGACGGGCTTGGCGGTTGCTCCAGTCCACAAGCGAGCGGTGTCCTGGCCTAACCGCGTCGGATTCGCCTGCGCGGAATTGCATAGCACCGCGACCGATACGCCCTGATCAGGATATCGGCCCAGCCATGTCCGGTACCCACCAGTCGATCCCGAATGCGCAACCAGACGCAGTCCATCTGCTTCGGAAACCACGAGACCCGCTGCGTAAGAAATGGCGCGGCCGTTATTCAGCTTGGCCGGAGTCTGTTGGAACTTGACGAACTCCGGTCCGCCTACCTTGGCACTGGTGAAGTTCTCATTCCATAACAGCAAATCGCCGACCGTGGTCAGCAGACCTCCTGCGCCGATGATGTTTTCAATCGGAGTCTGCTGCTCGAGTTCGTCTCCTACGCGCCCATAGGCCAGCGCGCGGTTCGGAACAACCTTACGGATGTTGTCGCGCCAGCGCGTGTGGGTCATACCGAGCGGACCGAAGAGGACGTCCTGCGTGTATTGCTGGAAGGTCTTGCCGTCGCCAAGGGCGCGCTCAACCAGGATCGTCGAGATGTTGAAGCCGGTGTTCGTGTAGCTGTAGTGGGTGCCAGGGTCGAAGTTCAGGGCTCGTTGGTGCGCCGCCATCCGCAAAAGATCCTCATTGGTGTAGACATAGGTGCCTTCGCGGCGGCCGGCAAACGTCGCGATCGGACGCCACTCGCGAAGACCGCTCCGATGGCTCAATACGTGGCGGATCGTGAGCGGCGCGCCATAGTCGGCGAGTTCGGGAAGGTATTTGCGCATCGGGTCGTCGAGCGAAATCCTGCCTTGCTGCTCGAGCAAAATGAGCGCGGCGGCCGTGAACTGCTTCGCGACGGAACCGCTCTCAAAGACCGAGCCGGCCGTAATCGGGACGTTCCGTTCCAGATCGGCCATGCCATAGCCGGCACGCATGACGACGGCACCATGCTGCGCGACGCCAACGGCACAGCCGGGCGTGTGGGTGTTGAAGGCCGAGAAGATGCGGTCGACTTCAGCCTGTTTTGGCGATGGCTGAGCGTATACAACGGTGGTGAGCAAGACGGCGACAAAGAAGTTTCGCATGAGTTCCTGCAAGGGTAGCATCTGGAAGGTAGAAACGACCCGATTCCCCGCCCTTCGCGCAAACCTAGTCCTGCAGGATCTTCTTGCCCTTGATGTTGACGTCCTTACACCCCGCACATCAATACGTTTCTTTACAAATCGGTTTGGTTGACCTTGATCGATTTAGGATCCGGTTCACGCCAATTCGAGTAAGGAGGCTTAAATATGAGTCAAACATTGCGCTACAAGGCCCTTGAGATCGCGAAAGTCGAAAGGGACCGGCAGGTACGTGCAAATCCGGACGATCGGCTCGACGGGCCACGAATCCGC
>JBDTTK010000114.1:0-9059 GCA_039930685.1 Bryobacteraceae bacterium
CGCGGTCAGACATGCCCTCAATGTCGCGGGGACGGCGGCTGCACAGGCCGTGGTCGAGGGCGTTGTATTTGGAGGCGTTTTTGCCTGCTTCGGTTTTGCGGCCGGTGGATTTCTGGGCGTTCTTCCGATTGATGATTGCGCGCGCTTTGCGGTCCATGTGTGAGGCTCCGTTTCGTCTGCGTTATAGCATGGCGATTGCGCGTAATTGCGGGAAGTGGTTGAAGGGATTGGGCTGGAGCGTTGTGACCCAGGCGAGGAATCCGCCGAGCCGGACACCCACGTCTGCGCGAGATCACGGACATGCCGACTCGTCTGAAGAGTGGCAATCCTGGACTAGATCGGGTTGGGTTCCGACCGGCTACATCTCGATTGGGAAGCCGAAGCAGTAGAGCGTGCTGTCGCTGGTTCCGAAACTGATGTGACCGTTGGCGACGGCGAGCCCGCTCGAGTCTACGGTTCCACGAATGGCGTTGCCGCTAGAGTACAGTTGCTTCCCGGTGCGGCCGTCGAACGCGTATAGCGTGGCTTGCGTGGTGAGCACGAGAACCACTCCGTTGACGATGACCGGAGGGAGCGGCTGCGCTCCGAGGTCCGAAGACACCCAGGCGGATTGGCCGTTGCGGCGCGCCTCGATGACGCCGTTGCCCGCCGGTTGGTAGGTCCATCGGACGCCATCGGAGTCCGTCCAGGTGGCCGATGATGCAGGCTCGCTGGAGTTCGCGGCCTTGAACGCGGGCTTGGCATCCGCGTTCGCGACGTCGAGGGACCATTCGCCATCTTTCACGCCGCCGCAGCCGGCCGAAGTCGTTGCGCTGAGGACGCCACCCGATAGCGAGAGCGCCGACAGATTCGCGTGTGCGGGAGCGAAGCGGCGGATGAGGGCCATCTCGAGTCCGTCGGAGGGCCGCACGGTGTGCAGTAGGCCGTCGCTCGATACAAGGTAGAACGGACGCAGCGGAGTGGAGCCTCCGTCCATGTCGTCCTCGCTGCGGATTTTTGTACCGGGCCGTTGCGGGGCGATCGCCGGCGTCGCCGTCAGGCCCTTGCCGCAGGTGTCAGGCTGACCCGACGTATCGGTGAAATCGCGCTTCCAGAAGATGATGCCTTTGTCGGCGTCCACGGCGAACAGGTTGCCGGACGCGCCCGCGATCAGGATCAGCTCCTTGATGCCGCGATGCGTGATGATGGGGCCAAGCATCGTGGGAACGGTGAGCGAATTCGCGCCGTGCGATTGGTTGTCGAGCTTGAGCTTCCAGAGGAGTTTCAGGTCGTGCGCGCTGCGGGTGCTGATGCTCGTGCCATAGCGCTGCCAGCCGGTGCCCTCGGCATCGTTGCGGGCACTGAGCCAGTCGGCCGCGAGCGACGGCAGCGCGACGGTCCCGAGGCAGGCGGCGATTCGGACAAAGGATGGAGAGAGTCGCATCGGCAATATCAATTATCTCTTTCGGCGACGTGGGAGCGAAAGACGACGCACGCGGTAAAATCGGAATGGCGATGAAATCATACCTACACGTTGCCTTGGCGCTCGGCTTTCTGGCGAGTCCGGCGTTGGCGCAGAGTTTGAAGCTGCCGGAAGGGCAGGGCAAAGCGGTCACGCAGAAAGTCTGCGGAACCTGCCATGGTGCCGAACTAATGATTGGTCGGCAGGAATCGCGTGAAGTGTGGGGCGCGATCGTCGGCGACATGGTCCAGCGCGGCGCGCAGGGAACCGAGGACGAATTCTACGACGTGGTCGATTACCTGGCTGCGCACTTCTCGCCGTCGTCGCCCGCGACGAAGATTAATGTGAATCAAGCGAGTTCGCAGGATTTGCAGATGGCTCTGCATCTGCCGGCTAAACAAGCGGACGCGATTGTGCAACAGCGGAAGGATAAGGGCGAGTTCAAGTCCGTGGACGATTTGCAGAAGGTGCCGGGCATCGACGAGAAGAAGATTGAAGCCAATAAGAAGCGGCTGGCGTTCTAGCGGGTTCGTAATTTCATTTTGACGCCGGAACCGCGCATTTGAAGTTTGCGGCGTCGTCGGTGCTTCCCGAGCCGGTGTAGCGCGCGACCTGCGGGTACGGGCAAAGCGGACGGGTGCGGGCAACGCCGCTTTCCGGATTCGCGCCTGCCTTGTACTTGGTCGCGACGATGTGGTCAGGCACGACGCCCTTGTCCACCCACTGATCGAGCGCGAGCGCCAGGCTGTGCCGCGGGTCGGATGGCGTCGCAGACGGATTTGTTCCGAAGCTATTCGGACCCGGACCGCCGGCGCAGTGCTGCATTCCCGGCACCATATAGAGCTGGGTAAATTCGCCGGTCTGCTTTGGCCCCATCTTCGCAACCACGGATTCGTAGTACAGGATGGCGTTCGTGGGCGAGATCGCGGTATCGCTCCAACCGTGATACATGAGCAGTTTGCCGCCGCGATCCTTGAAGGCTTTCAGGTTGGCATCGGTGGCATTGAACAGGCGAGCCGACTTGTCGTCGGTGACCTCCATATCGCGATCGAAATTGAAACTGCGGAAGTCCCAGGCGGCATCCTGAAACACCATGTTCTTGAAGAAGCCCCGGCCGAAGATCGCCTGCTGCGAATCGGCTCCGGTGATCCAGCGGCTCCAGCCACCGGGACCGGACTCGCCGCCTGGCACGTAGCCCGGAAAGAGCTGCTTCCCCTTGGAATTTCGGGGGCCGTCGTAGATCTTCTTGAGCGCGCCGATCTGGGCCGGCGTGAGGCAGCTGTCGGATTCGGCTCCGCGGCACGCGAGCGTGGCAGGATCGAAATGGCACCGCGAGGGATCGTCGATTACGCCGTCTTCGACGCCGTCGTGCGCGTCGCAGGCGGCGAGGGCGGCCTTCTCGAGTGCGGGCATTTTGGCCGCCGGTATCGGCGCCTTGTCGAGCGCCTGCCCGTCCCATACGAAGCCGGCGAAGTTGTGCGTCCAGAAATTCGCGGCCGCCCCGGCGATGATGCCGTCGTAGTCGGCCGGGTAGCGTTGCGCCTCGACCAAGGCTTGCCGGCCGCCATTTGAGCATCCGCTGAAGTAGGAGTGCTTGGGACTCTTTCCGTAAAAGCCCTGCATCACGGCCTTCGACTTCTCAGCGGTTTCGTGAATCGCGCGATAGGCGAAGTCGACGATTTTTTCGTGATGGCCGAGCGCCCAGTCGGCGATGGTCGCGGGCGCCTTGTGTCCAGTGTCGGTGGACGAACTCGCGAATCCGTTGTGGAGCGCGGCGGCCATCAGGCCGTATTGAATGGAGCCGGCGAATCCGCCATTGCCAATGCCAAAGTATTTCCCGTTCCAGCCGGACGCGGGTAGCCAGACCTCGAATTCGATGTGCGAATCGGCGGAGGGGGTCGCGACTCCCTGGACGCGGCAGAACGCGGCCAGGGTCTTGAACGGTGCGTTCTGCTGACCTTCGGGTGGCGTGAACGCGCCCGCGGCGACGGTTTGCGCCGACGTGATGCGGGCATCTTTCAGCTTGAGCGACGTCAGTTGCGCGCAGTCGGTAGCGAGGACCGATGCCAAGGATCCCGTCGTGATCAGCAGAGCGAGGATTCGCATAAATGAATAAACCGATGATAGAACGCCGGGCGCTGCGGGATGGCGGGCCTGATATTCTTACTCGGATGGCCAGCGAACGAACCAACGCATTTCCGGCGCTCCACAATGCGATGTGGCCCGGCCTTGTCGGCAAGGGGCCGGACTCCGAGCCCCCGATCGATCTCGAGACGATGCTGAATCTGACAGCCGGCGCGGAGGTCGACGGGCAGCGGTTCGAGGGCGTCGATTTGTTCCTCTCTCTGCCGCACACGGACATCGATTCGTCCGCCGACGACCTAGCGCGGCTCGCGGAGAATCTCGCGGCGAAAGGCCTGTTGGCGGGGTCGATGGTGGCTCCGGTTTGGGGCGCCACCGGAGGCGGTTCCGCGATGGGAAGCGAGGCGGAACGCGCGGCGTTTCTGACCCAGGTGAAGAAAGCCTGCGCGATTGGCCGCCGGTTGCGCGATCTGAAGATCCGAAAGTACGGCGTGATCCGCATCGATTCGGCGGCGAGTCCGTCGGATTGGGCCAAGGATCCGGCGGCGAGCAGTAAGCGGATCGCGGAGACGTTCCGCGAGGCCTGCGTGATTGCCGATGACTTCGGCGAGCGTCTGGCGATGGAAGGCGAAATCTGTTGGGCGGGCATGCACAGTTGGCGCCGCAACGTGGAACTTCTGGAGATGGTCGGTCGTCCGGAGACACTTGGCTTTCAAGCGGACATGGCGCACACGATGCTGTTTACGCTGGGCTACAACGCGCCCGAAGACGCGCTGCTGCCGGCGGATTTCGATTGGTCGCGATCCGAAGAGTTGGCCGAGGCCTATCGGAAGATGGCGAGCGCTCTACGCCCCTGGACCATCGATTTCCATGTTGCGCAGAACGACGGCACGGTAAAAGGATCGGGTTCGCACGATAAGACGGGACGCCATTGTCTACCTTTCGACCCGAACGGAAGAATGGATATCGTGCGTGAAGCGGGCGCATGGATGCGCGGGGACGATGGCAAACCCACGCGGGCGTTTGCGCATATTTGCTGGGACGGCTGCATGTTCCCGAACGCGGTGCTGCTCGATCCTCAGACTTGGAACGACGTTCTGCGAACGATGATCGCGGTCCGCGACGCGCACGGGTGGAATTAGGCACGTTGAACTAACCATGAAGAAATTGAACATTGGCATGGTCGGCTACGGCTTCATGGGGCGGACGCATTCGAATGCGTTCCGCCAGGCGGAGCGCTTTTTCGATCTCCCGTACGAGCCGGTGCTGAAAACGATCTGCGCGCGGAATGCAGAGCGTGCAAATCGATTCGCAGCGCAATGGGGCTACGAGTCCGCCGAGACGGACTGGCGGAAGCTGGTCGACTCGCCGGAGATCGACCTGATCGATATTGCGAGTCCGAACGACACGCACGCGGAGATCGCGATCGCCGCGGCGAAGGCCGGCAAGATGGTGATGTGTGAAAAGCCTCTCGGGCGCAACGCGCGGGAGGCCGAGGCGATGGTCGACGCGGTGGAGTCGGCGCACGTCGCGAACATGGTCTGGTACAACTACCGCCGCGTGCCTGCCGTGACGCTCGCCAAGCAATTGATCGACGAGGGCCGCCTGGGCCGCATCTTTCACTACCGCGCGAAGTTCCTACAGGACTGGACGATCGCGAGCGACCTGCCGCAGGGCGGCGAAGGCCTTTGGCGCCTCGATGCGAAAGTGGCCGGAAGCGGAGTGACTGGAGACCTGCTGGCCCACGCCATCGACACGGCAATGTGGCTCAACGGCGGCATCGAGGAAGTGTCGGCGATGACGGAAACGTTCATCAAGAGCCGGAAGCACAATCTCAGCGGTGAGATGGAGCCGGTCGGCATCGATGACGCCAGTCTTTTTTTGGCGCGATTTTCGAACGGATCGCTGGCCACGTTTGAAGCGACACGGTACGCCCGTGGGCACAAAGCTCTGTATACTCTCGAAATTAACGGCGAGCACGCGTCTATCATGTGGGACTTGCACGACCTGCACCGGTTGCAATACTTCGATCACAGCGACACGGGCCATTTGCGGGGTTGGCGAGACATTCACATCACCGACCGTGAGCATCCTTATATGTCGCATTGGTGGGTCCCGGGTTTGCAGATCGGATACGAGCACACGTTTACGCATCAGGCGGCCGACTTTCTGACGGCCGTGGCGGAGGGCAAGTCCGCCTCGCCGACGTTCCGCGAAGGGATGCTGACGGACGACGTCACGGACGCGGTTCTCGCATCCGCCGCGACGCGGAGTTGGGTGAAGGTGCGGGTCCGCTAGCAGAGACAATGACTGGAGATATCATGACCGCAATGAAGAGGAAGTTCCTGTGCGCGGGCCTCGCTCTGGCCGCGCTCTGTGTGGCCGCACCCGGCGTGGCGAGCGCTCAAAATATTCCGAAACTGGAAGAAACGGGCTTCCGGCAGATTTTCGACGGCAAGAGCCTCAAGGGCTGGGACTGCGATCCGGACTTTTGGCGCATTGAAGGCGGCGCGATTGTCGGTGAAACTACAGCTACGCATCAGCCCAAGGTGAATATTTTTTGTATCTGGCGCGACGGCAAGCCCGCCAATTTCGAATTGAAGCTTGAATACCGCCTGACGGGCGCCAACTCCGGCAACAGCGGAATTCAGTACCGCAGCGTCGAGCTTCCCGATGTCGCGAAGTGGGTGATGAAGGGCTATCAGGCCGATATCGACGCGCAACAGCGGTACACGGGCCAGATCTACGAGGAGCGCGGCCGCGGTTTCCTCGCTCTACGCGGGCAGTTCAATTACGTCGCGGACGGCAAGAAGCCCGCGTCGGTGGCGTCGCTCGGGGACGATGCCGGGCTGAAAGCGCTCATCAAGACGGAAGACTGGAACGAGATCCACATCATCGCGCACGGCAATACGCTGATCCAGATCGTGAACGGTCACGTGATGAGCCAACTGATCGACGACGACAAAGCCGGCCGGAAGATGGAGGGCCTCATTGGGATCCAGCTCCACAAAACTACCGGTCCGATGAAAATGGAATCGCGCAATGTCCGGATCAAAGAATTTTAGAGATTATTCCTCCACGCTAGAAGGAAACATGTCGAACCAAACTCTCATTCGTGAAGCGCTTACGGCCGGTGACGGCATCGTCCGGCTCGCACCCTGTTGGGTGCCTCGTTCGTTTCTGATGCCCGGCGGACGGCTGAAGCTCGATCCGCGCGATCTGTACGCTCTTGGCGCCCATCGCGGCGGCATCGACGAGCGCTGGTTTTCGTCCACGACGAAAGCCGCCAACGGTCCGCTGACTGCCGAGGACGAGGGCCTCAGCTACATCGAGTTCGGCGGCAAGAAAGCGTTGTTGAAAGAGGCCATCGAGACGGAAGGCGACAAGTTCCTTGGCGCCGAGGTGATGCAGAAGTACGGCGGCTGGAACCTGCTATGCAAGTTCTTCGACAATTTAGGCCCTATTCCGCACCACCTGCACCAGAACGACGAACACGCCGCGCGTGTCGGGCAGAAGGGCAAGCCAGAGGCTTACTACTTTCCGCCGCAATACAATTTCAAGGGCAACAATTTTCCGTACACGTTCATGGGCCTGAACCCGGGCACTACGAAGAACGACGTCCGGCGCTGCCTCGAACGATGGAACGAAGGCGACAACGAGATCCTGTATCTCTCCCGCGCCTACAAGCTGAAGCCGGGCAGCGGATGGCAGATCGACGCCGGAATCCTGCATGCGCCCGGTTCGCTCGTGACGTACGAGCCGCAGGTGAACTCGGATGTGTTCGCGATGTATCAATCGCTCGTAGAGGGCCGCGCCGTGCCGTGGGATCTCCTCGTCAAAGACGTCCCGCCGGAGCATCATCAGGATCTCGACTACATTCTCGACATGCTGGATTGGCCCGCGAATACGGATCCGGAATTCGCCGAGCATCGGATGTTCGATCCGGCTCCGGTTCGCGATCCGGCCACGATGGCGGACGCCGGATACCGCGAAAGTTGGGTGGTGTTCTCGACGCCGCACTACTCCGCGAAGGAACTAACCGTGTTTCCGGGCCGTTCGGTTACGATTCAGGATTCCGCCGCGTACGGAATGATTCTGACGCAGGGCTACGGGACGATCGGCAAGCACGAAGTGGAAACGCCGAGCCTCATTCGGTTCGGCCAAATGACGCGCGACGAATTGTTCGTCACGGCGGACGCCGCGCGGAATGGCGTCGTCATCCGGAACAAGAGCGAGACGGAAGATCTTGTCATTCTGAAACACTTCGGACCCGGCAATCCGGACGCGCCGCTCGGCAGGTGAGAGTAGCGCGCGCGGGAGGCACGCCGGTCTCCTCTCGGTTCAACGAGAGGAATGTGCCTATGCCCGCAGGTCGTAGCACAGCAAACGCGGACCCGTTCCCGTCAGTATGTCCCGCGTGTTTTGCGTGACATAGAGCAGACCTCGGCTGATTACCGGAAGCCCCCAGGACTCGCGTGCGCCGAAGAGCCACGTCCGCGACACCTCTCTATAGCCTTTCGGCGACAGGTCCATCCAAAGCAAGTGGCCGAACTCGCCCAGGCACAGGAACTGGCCGTCGACCGCGAGCAGCGAGCCGCGATAGGTCCCCATCGACTGCCGGCGTTTCTCGCCTTGCGCTTCGAACGATTCGGTCCACTCCGGATTCGCCCGCCAGACGACCTTGCCCGTGGCCGCTTCGACACACGCGAGCGAGGCATCCGGCTCGTTGCGTCCATCGAACCCATACAGATAGCCGTCGCGGTGAATGGCAGTGTTCCAGTGGAGGCCGAATTCCTGCGTCGTCCAGAGGACCTTGTGCTTGAAGTCCGGCTGCACTTCGAGCAAGGCGCTCCCCGTCCGATAACTCGCCGAGATGAACACCTTGTTACCGAAGACGACCGGGCACGACGCGTTCACCGACTCGCGGCTCCGGCTGCGCCACGGAAATGCGAAGTCGATTTTGCCATTCGCCGGGTCGATCGAGAGCAGGCCGCCGGTCGGCGGATCGGATTCCCCGCCGGCGAAAACGAATACTCGGCGCTTGCCGTGAAGCACCGCCGGAACGGGCGAGGCGTAGCCCGGACCCCATTCCTTCGCGGCGCGCCAGACCTCAGCGCCAGTCGCTTTGTCGAACCCCACGACGCAGGGTCCGCCCGGCGCACCCACGTTGACGATCAGCAGATTGCCTTCGATCAAGGGAGTGGAGGCGGTGCCGAAGAAGTCCTGCCGCACCTTGTAAGCGGTACGCAGGTCCTTCTTCCAAACCACGCTGCCGGAATCGAGCGCGAGGCAATGCATCCGGCCTTCCGCACCGATTGTATATACGCGTCCGCCGTCGATGACGGGACTCGATCGCGGTCCGTTGTTGTAGCCGTAGCGGTCCTCGAACGCGGTCGGGTAGCGGAATCGCCAGCGGCTCGCGCCCGTTTCCGCGTCCATGCATTCGACGATTTCCTCGTCACCGGTACGATGCAAAAAGGCAAGGCGGTCCCCGGCGATGGCAGGCGACGCGTATCCGGTCCCTTTACCGAATTCC
>JBDTTK010000115.1:0-9050 GCA_039930685.1 Bryobacteraceae bacterium
TCGTCGGCAAGTATCTGGCGGGGCTGATCGCCACCGTAGTGATCTTCGGAATCAGTACGGTCGTGCAGCTATGGGCGTTGTACGGGAACCTCAGCCCGGCCCAGGCAACCGAGTTTTGGACGCGCAATGGTGTTTCGACGCTGGTAGCGTATCTCGGCGTCACAGCGCTCGCGTGTATGGGCTACGGCGCCGTATTTCTGGTAGCTGGACTCGTGTGGCGGAATCCGATCATCCCGGCGGCCGCGTTGCTGGTCTGGGAAGGCGCGAACGTGTTCCTTCCGGCGGCGCTGAAGAAGATCAGCATCATTCACTACCTGCAGTCGCTGTGTCCGATTCCGGCTTCGCCGAGCGGCGACATTTCTCCACCCTTGCGGCTGCTGATTTCAATCACCGAGCCGACGGCGGCTCCGGTGGCGATCATCGGATTGCTGATCGTGACCTTTGCCGTACTGATCGTCGGCGCGTGGCGCGCGCGGCGGTCGGCGATCAACTACTCGACGGAGTAGTTGAAATTCCGCGACGGTTGGCTCCGACGAAGGAACCTGCCTGGAGCGGAAGGCCGTCACGGCTTCCATCCCTTCGCGTACACGGACATCGGTTCGCCCTGCTTCTCGACGACATAAGTAATCGCGTCCTTGACTTGACGCGCGCTCCACAGAAATCGCGTGCTTCCGTGCCGGCTCCATCGGCGTTGATCAGTCTGCCGATCTGCTCGATTCAAAGTGCGGCTGATCGCGTTCTTTAGCCCGTTCATAATCCGCGCCGGTTCGATCGCCGCGGCGATTACAACGTGAACGTGGGTGCTCCGGACGTGAACCGCAAGCAATGTCCAATCCTTCAAACGGCAAACCTGCTGAATTGCACCCAACGCGCAATCCCTCTGCTGAGGATTCATGATGAATGGCTCCTCGCGCATTTGGTGCCGCTCAAGGAGTAGACGATTGCGATCCGCCGCAAGGAATGGAGTACCGCTGATATTGTGATCCAGATCAACAGACCCAGCCGGATCTCCGTGAAGTCTGGTCCCGTGACCCGAGAACGTGATCAGGTAGGTCATTGGCTATTAGTTCACTCATGCCTTGGGTTCTCTCACCTGTTTTCGAGATTGTTTGTGCTCCGCTCCCGACGGGCTCCTTCGGAGCCCTTTGGTCGCGGCTCGGAATGTCCCGCGGGCGCTCGAATGTGTCCAGCGAAAAATTCGGGAAAATCCGGAAAAAACCGACGAATTCCACGAAAACCGAGCCGCGACCAGAGGACTCCGAAGGAGTCCGTCGGGAGCGGAGAGGCCAACCTACTTCACCCTCAGCTCGAAGTCGCCCTTCTTGGCCAGATCCTGGAAGTAGTCGATGAACAGCTTCGAATCCATCGCTCCGAATTCGGAACTGACATGATCTCGAATCTCGAGGATTGACCGTTTCCCGTCGGCGAACGCCTTTGCCTCAGACGCCCCCATTCCATTGAGCTTGGTGCCGTCGACCTGACCGCGGCCTCCGCCTCCGCCAAAGCCTTGTGGCGCGTCGAGCTTCTTGCGGACCGGAATCCACTTGGCGGCTTCCGACTCTTCGGCCGTCATCTGCGAGGCGGAAATGCCGCGAACTTTGGCATACGTTTTCACGCGCTCGGTGTCGGCTGTGAGGCCCGTTTCCGCGAAGCTCTTGGCCATCATCTCAATCTTCGCGGCGGAGTCCTTGTCCTTGTCGGCAAGGACCTCGGCGGAACGAATCGCATCGATCTCGCGCTCGTAGTTGCACTTAATTCGCGCCAGCGCCTCGCGGAGCGTCCCGCCATCGCCCAATCCCTGAAGCGCCAAACCAAGTTCGCGGGCGGAACGCTCGCTTGCATAGCCGGTAATCATTTCGGCAACACGAATCGCGCCGGGGCCGTCGGAGCCCGCCATCACCATTGCACTCGCTAGTCCGATGAACGCGGTCCGCTTGATCTGGGTGGCGTCGGCATTGAGCGGACGGTCCTCGCTCGTGTGATACGCGACGTCAGGCCAGTTGTTGTAGAGGATCGCGGGAATTCCCTGCCCCAGAAACACGGTGTGGTCCGACGCGCCGTAGTGCTTTTCGATGTTGTAGTAGAACTGGTCGCGCGACCCCGACGGATCAAGGATCGGGAACATGTAGTTGTAGACGATCCGGCGATTATTGACCTTCTCGCGATTCGTTTCGCCGACGAACTCGAAGAACTGCTGCGAGACATCGTTGACGAAACTGTTCACCGAATACGGAGTCCGCATCAGGCGGAAACTGTTGCGGCTTTTGGTGACATCGCCGCCCGCCATATCGATCGAAATCGCTGCGATCATGCGCTTAGTCTCGTCCTGATACTTGCGGAGGTAGGCTCCGGACCCAGCGATCTCGGGGACCCACATGAAGCGGACCGTGCGCTTCGGGCGTGGAACGACACCTTCGTCGATCAAGTTCTTCCATGCCCGCGCGATTTCTAGCACCATCGCGCAGCCTGAGGCGTCGTCCATCGCGCCCTGTTTGGCGACACCCTCAAAGAGGTGCCCGGCGAGCGCGATCTCCTGATCGGAGGAGCCGTCGCCTTTGATGACGGCGGTCGGGACCTGCATCGGCGTATCGTATTCGGTCGCCTTTACCTTGGCGTGGACGGTGAGCTTCTCGCCCTTCTCGAGCGCTTCGACGAGTTCGATGCCCATCCGGTGCGACAGGTTGAACGCGAAGGTCGGCTTCGCGGAGTCGCCGCCGCCGAAGCCGCGATTGAGGCCGTTCCAGGCGATCTGATCGGGCCGGTCGAAGGGGCGTCCGGTTGGGTTGTTGAACGACACCACGCCTGCGGCTCCGAATTCGCGCACCGCCATGTTGGCCGCCGCTCCGGGAGGTCCGCTGACAAGGACGATCTTGCCTGAAACGTTCTTATCGGCGTAGTCGGTCTTCTTGTCGCCGTGGCCGCAGTAGATGAGTTCCGAGGTGACATCGGCGGTCTTCGATCCGACCGCGAGAGAGGCGGCGATATCGCGATAACTGACGATGAGGCGCTTGTTGGGTTTCTCCAGCCAGAGTTCGCCAAGTTCGCCGTCCCACTGCTTTTGCGGCATCGGGAAGCGCTCGATGTGGACATCTTCGAGGTTGTACTGCTTGGCCATCTTCTCGATGTACGCAGCCTCGCGATAGACGGTCTTGTATTCTTCGGACAACCGGTCGCGCTCATAGGAGGCGAGTTCGAGGATGTGCGAGAGACCGACAGAGCCGCTCACTTCCGAGACCAGCGTCTCGATGAGAGACTGCGGGATCAGGGTCTTGGGATTCGGCTGTTCCGGGGGGCGCATCGACGGGTTCTCTCGAAGCTGCGCCGTCAGCGTGAGAGATAGGAGAATGAAGAAAGACAGGAGCCTTGAAGCCATTCGCGCATTATAAGGGGCGAATGGATTGCAGCGCCTGAAGAAACGTTCAGAATCGCGGGCCAGGGTCGGCCCGTTCCATCATGATGCCTGTGGCGGGATGCTCAAGCTTGTCTATTTTTTGTAGCTGATCTTCCAAAGGCGGTTGCCGCCATCGTCGCTAACGAGGAGTCCGCCGTCCGGAGTTTGCGCGACGGCCACCGGGCGTCCCCACACTTCTTTTTCGTCGGGCGATAGCATCCAACCGGTAAGAAAGTCACGTGCGGCACCGCTCGGCTTACCGTTCTTGAACGGCACAAATGCCACCGAATATCCGAGACGCTTGGACCGGTTCGACGATCCATGGAACGCAAGAAACGCTCCGTTGCGATATTCGGCCGGAAATGCTTTCGCCGTGTAGAACGTGAAGTCGAGGACCGCGCAGTGGGGCGGCAGGATGACGTCGGGGACGATGGTGCGGTCCACCAAATCGGACCGCTGACCCTTCAAGCGCGGATCTTCATGCGGCCCGATATAGGCGTAAGGCCAGCCATAGTAGCCGCCAGTGCGAACTGCGGTGAAGTAGTCGGGCACCAGGTCGTCGCCAATGAAGTCGCGTTCCTGAACCGCCGTCCACAGTTGTCCATTGACGGGGTTAAGTTTCAAGCCCACTGGATTGCGCGTTCCGCCGGCGACCAGTTCCTTACCAGAGCCATCGAGGTTATAGCGGGTGATCGCGGCGCGATCTTCGGGATCGCCGGCAACGTGGTCCGCGCTCGATCCGATGCCGACATAGAGTTTGCCGGTTTTCTCATCGATCATGAGCGATCGCGTCCAATGGCCTTTGCCGTAATCTTTGAGCGAAATGACTTCTTCGCCCGGTCCGGCCGATTGTGCCTTGGCATCGTACTTGTAGCGCTTGATCGAGGTCGGCTCGCCCACGTAGAGCCAGCCCTTCGAATAAGCCATGCCGTACGGCCGATCCAATCCTTCAATCAGCTTCTTGCGAGTTTTTCCGTCAGAAGTCAGAACGGTTACTGCGCCTTTGGCGACGCTCTCGGTTACCAATACCTCGCCGGCGGGTCCGACGAGGATGAACCGAGGCTTTTGCAGTCCGCCCGCGTATTCCTCGACCGAGAAGCCGTCCGGCACGGTGAACTTGGCCGCATCCGGACGCGCGATCATCTTCGGTCCGTTCGCTGAGCTTGGGGTGGCGAAGGGAGCCGGAAGGTCCGGAACTTTCTGGGCAAACACAACTGGCACGACCACGACGAGGAGACTACAAAGTTTCAGCATGAAGTAGTCCATTATGAGGCATGCGGGGCACGCTATTCGAGGCCCGCGATCAAGATCTTCGTCAGTTCGGCGATGAGAATGAGTCCGATGTTGTCGTTGGTGTAGTCGATCTTCGGCATCCGATCGACGGTGATCGCAAGTGCGATGCGGGTGCGTTTGCCATTCTTCAGCGGACCTTGCACCAGGCCGATGTCGCTGCGCAACGCATCAAGCGCGCCAGCCTTGTTCGACGCGCGAAAGCCCTCTGGCAAGCGCCGTGCCATTCCGTTGTCGTCCTGCTGGCGTGTGAGCACCGCAAGCATTTCCTTCGACGCCTCGGGACTCACAATCTCGCCGCGTGTCAGCTTCTCGATCAGCGCGACCATGTCTTTGGGAGTTGACGAACCAAGGCCATATTTTTCGTTCTCCGGTAGCTTTCCGGCTTTGCTCCATCCGGTCGGCGCCGTCAGTTGGTTGCCGTCGCCACGGACTTTCCGCATCGACCGCGTGGCCGGAAAGCCGTACTTGTCCATCACTTCGTTGACGTAGTCCGCGGTGATCCGCTCGAGGATCAGGTTGGTGGCCGTGTTATCGCTGACTACGATCATCATGTGCATGACATCGCGTATCGGGAGTTCGACTCCGGCCGAGAACTCGCGCAGGACGCCCGAACCCGAGACGCGATCCTCCTCTCGGAGCGTTAAACGATCGGTGAGCTTCCATTTGCCGTCCGCGACGCCCTGATAGACCGCGATCATGATCGGAAGCTTGATGGTGCTCGCCGTCCGGACCTTTTCGTTTTCCTCGATTCCGTAGGCTTCGCCGCTGTCCAGATTCTTGGCGTATAGAGTCACTTTGCCGTCGAATCCTCGGATGGCGGCCTTGACCTTCCGATCGAGATCGGAGAGTCGAGGCTGTGACACTTGCGCACCCGCGATCACGCAAGCGCTCAGGAGGACTGCGATCAGATTCCGCATCTTGTCATAATAAGGTCTATGCGAAATCTGATTGTGCTGGCCGCTGTGTGCGCCGCCTCCCTCTGCGCTGACACGAAACTCGGAAAACCGCTGACGCTCCCGCAGCCCATGACAATTGCCGAAGTTACGGCCAAGCCGGATACGTTTGCGGGCAAGGTCGTCCAGGTCAAAGGCAAAGTTACCGAAGTTTGCACAATGGCCGGATGCTGGATGAACCTCGTCGATGGCGACGGCAGGATGATCCGCATCAAGGTCAACGACGGCGAAATCGTGTTCCCTAAGACTGCGATTGGCAAGATGGCGATCGCCGAGGGGGAATTCAAGAAGATTGAGCGGACCAAAGAACAGGCGATCGCGCAGGCGAAACACGAAGCGGAGGAGTCGGGCCGCAAGTTCAACCCCGCTTCGGTAAAGTCAGGGTCGACCACCTTCCAAATCAACGGTTCCGGAGCCGTAGTTCTCGAATAGCCGGATCCATTGAGACTGAGAATCCTTAGATCAAGCTCCAATGCGTAAACTCCTCGCCCTTCTCGTATTGCCCATCGCGCTGCTCGGGCAAACCAAGACCGCTCCGAAACCGGCCGCCAAAGCCGGCACTCCAAAGCTGGTCGTCGGCATCGTCATCGACCAGTTCCGGTACGACTACCTAACGCGATACCGCGGCCAATACACCGGAGCGTTCGCGCGGATGCTCGACAAAGGAGCAGATTTCGTCAACGCTCACCATGAGCATATGCCGACGGTTACCGCCGTGGGCCATTCCACCTTCCTGTCTGGAGCGACGCCCGCTGTCAGCGGGATCGTCGGGAACGAATGGTACGACAGAACCTTAGGAAAGCGAGTTGGGAACTCGGAAGACGACACCGTCAAGCTGCTCGGTGCTCCAGGAAAAGCTTCTTCGCCGCGTCGCCTGCTCGTCTCAACCTTGGGCGATCAGCTCAAGATGTCCGGCAAGGGCGGTAAGGTAATCGGCATCTCGCTCAAGGATCGCGGGGCGATTCTTCCGTCCGGACACATGGCGGACGGAGCGTATTGGATGGATGCGATCAGCGGAAACTTCGTATCGAGCAGCTATTACTTCAACGCCCTGCCCGCCTGGGTCGAAGCGTACAACGCGGCGAAACCGGCGGAGAAATTCCACGGCGAGAAGTGGACGGCAATTGACGATCCGAAGAAGGTGATGCGGCTCGGTCCGGCGGAGGGCAACCGGTATTACGCGTCGCTCGAAGCGACGCCCTGGGGGAACGAACTCATCGAAGGCCTCGCGGAGAAGGCGATCGTGGCGGAAAAGCTCGGCAAGGGTCAGGCAATCGATCTCTTGACGGTGAGCTTCTCGGCTAATGATTACGTCGGGCACGCCCTGGGACCGGATTCGGCGGAAGCGCGCGATATCGCGATCCGAACGGATCGGATCATCGAGAAGCTATTTCAGTTCATCGAGAAAAACGTCGGTATGGCGAATACGCTTGTCGTGCTGACCGCGGACCATGGGGTTTCGCCGACACCCGAGGAGAACATCGCGCGCAAGATGCCGGGTGGCCGATTCCAGATGGCGGAACTGGCGAGAACGATGGAGAGTGCACTCACGGGAAAATTCGGAGGAGACCACTGGATCGTAGCGCAGACGGAATTTGCGTTCTACTTAAACGAAAAAACAATTGCCGAGCGCAAGCTCGACCATGCGGACGTAGAGCGCGTGGCGGCCCAAGCGGCCTGGAACTTTCCGCACGTATTTCGGGTCTATACCAAAGACCAACTGATTCATGGAGCGTTCCCTTATGACCAGATTGGCCGGCGAGTGGCGAACGGATTCTATCCGCAGCGTTCCGGAGACGTGATCGTGATGCCGGAGGCGTACTGGATCGGTGGACGAGCACCTGGTACAACCCATGGATCGCCGTTCTTTTATGATTCGCACGTTCCCATCCTGTTTCTGGGACCGGGCGTGAAGGCGGGCAAGTACTATAAGGCAGCTGCCGTGAACGACATCGCGCCCACCCTCGCCGTGATGCTGGGGATCGAGGCGCCGTCGGGTTCACAAGGCCGAATTCTTGAGGAAATGTTACACTAACCGGAGAGTTTCCATCCAGGAGTCGACCCCCAATATGTCTTGTTCGTCCCTTTCCCGCCCGGTTTTGCTGTGCGCCATCGCGCTCACAGCCACGGGTATCGCTTCGGCCCAGGCGAAAGTGGCCATCATCAATCTCCAGCGCGCCGTGCTCGAAACCTCGGAGATTAAGAAGGCCCAGAAGGATCTTGAAGCGAAGTTTAAGCCGCGCGCGGACGCCCTCGAGAAGTTGCAGCGCGAATTGAACGACCTTCAATCGCAGTTGCAGAGTTCCTCCGGCAAGTTGAGTCCGCAGGGTGAATTGGAGTTGCAGGGCCGCGCCGCGAAGAAGCAGCGTGAGGCACGCAACCTGAGCGAAGATCTCCAAGCCGACGTCGACCGCGAGCGTAACGAAGTTCTGCAGCGCGCCGGATTGCGGATGACTGGCGTCATCAAGAAGGTGGCCGAAGAAAAGGGCGTGGACATGGTCGTCGACGTGAATACGACTCTTTACTTCAAGCCCGCCATGGAAGTCACGAACGAAGTCATCGCTGCGTTCGACAAAGCCTTCCCGGTGAAGTAGCGATCAGGAGAACATGTCCGACTACCTCGCGGCATACGGTCAGGGAGACGAACGGCGCGAAAAACTCATCAAGCGAGTCGTGTTGGCCGTCCTGATTGTCGCGATCGTTGGCACTACTGGCTATTTCTACTTTAGAACCTGGAGCGAGGAGCGCTCCGTCAATGCGTTTCTCGACAAGCTGAAGGCGAAGGACTACAAGGCCGCCTACGCGGCATGGGGATGCACCGAGGCGAACCCGTGCAAAGGCTATGCTTTTGATAAGTTCCTCGAGGACTGGGGCGACAAAGCTCCGCATGGCGACGCCGTTTCAGCCAAGGTGGACGACTCGGAGCCATGCGGCAATTGGGTTCTCGTCACGGTTAAGTTCGCAAAAGGCGAACCCGCCGCGCTGAGCGTAGCCAAGTCTAACGGCGAGATCGGATTCGCGCCGGACCCCGAATGCATGGGCAAGAAGTGGCGCTTCAAGGCATTTTTCAGGCGCGTCTTCGGCGGCTGAGTTCCCTTGGCCGTGCGTCCCGTGTATACTTTCGTTCGTGGAAATCTCTCGGCGGAATCTCTCGTTACTCCTCCCTCTGCTTGCGGCGGCTGAGGCCTCGGGAGAGCCGTCTCCTCAGCCGTCAAAGACCTGGCGCTTCGAGGATCTGGTCCTGAAGGGCAAAACCAGGGCGGTCCTGGCGGGAGCCACGCACACGGGCTTTGAGTTCGACATGCATGAAACAGAACTTGCCCCCGGCGACGAGCCGCACGGGGCTCACCGGCACGTGCACGAAGAAATGATCATGATCCGCGAGGGCACGATGGAGGTGACTATTAACGGCA
>JBDTTK010000116.1:0-9015 GCA_039930685.1 Bryobacteraceae bacterium
CGATGTCGCGGAGAAATTTGGTGTAGAACGCAGCCAGATCGAAATGGAGCGAGGAGACGTGCGCGGCGAGGTGCGCATCGCCGAGCCAGCCCAGCCGTTCGTCGCGCTGGTTATTGTCCGTTGGAATGCCGTGCAGATTGGTGCGGATCGTCCAGTCGATGGCTTGCTCGATCCGGTTCAGTAGGTCGCTCGAAGATCGAAAAGTGCCGACGCCGCCGACGGCGGAATGGACGACACGAGCCTCAATCCCGCGGATCGGCGCTCCGGTCGCCTCGATGTAGCGGAAACCGTGATAGGTGAACGCAGGCTCCCAGGTTTCGACGCCGCCTCCGCGCAGAATGTAGGTGTCTTCGGCTTTGGCGGCACGCAGCGTCGAACGGTCGAGGCTGCCGTCGGGCAACAGTGTTTCCGCGAAACGGAGCTTCACTTCGGCGCCCGCCGGACCCTTGACCGCGATGCGCGCCCAGCCGCTGATCAGCTGGCCAACGTCGTAGATTCCTGGCGAAAGTTGGCGCGGGACAATCGTCTCGGTGACTTCAATCGGCTGAATCATCTGCGCGGACACGGTCGCCGGCGTCTTCGAGGACAAAGCGACGGGCCGCCATGGCTCGCTGACTGGACGCGCGTCGTCGACCTCGCCGTCGTACAGACTAGCGGAGCGCACCGCTCCATCGCGACAAAGCCAGTCGAAGCCGGACGCAATTACCGTTTCGCCCGCGCTGCCCGCGATGTGCAACTGAAGGAGCGCGGCCGAAGTCTCGGCGCGCCCTTTGCCCAAGCGGATCTCAATTGTGTTGCGGCCCGCGTGCAGTAGCGGTCTGACGTCGTAGGCCGAATACAGGGCGCGCTTGCGGTAGTCGGTCCATGCGGGATCGAGCACGGCGTTTCCGACTCGCCGTCCGTTGATTCGCAATTCGTACAGGCCCACGGCGCTCACGAAGGCACGAGCCCGGCGGAGGGATCCGGCGATCGTGAATTGGTGTTGCAACTCATTGCCGCCTTCGATCCACCGGGCTTTCCAATCGCCTGGTTGCAAGAGGCCGGTAGTGAACGAAGCAGACTGGCTGTAGGCGCTTGCTTGACCCTCGCGGTCCCAATAGCGAACCCGCCAGCGGTACTGGCGATTGCTGTGCAAGGCCGGTCCGGCGTAGGGAATCTGTGCGGTGGCGCGCGATGCGACTTTGCCGCTGTTCCACACATTCGCGCCGGCCTCGGATGTCACCAACACTTGATACGCGGTCTGGATTTGTGATTTTCCCTCGTGCTTCGGAATCCAGGAGAATCGCGGACTCGGGACGTCGATCACGGGCGGATTCTCGAGATACTCGCAGCGCAACCGGTCAGGAGCTTGAATCCCCGCCGCGCCGAACGCGCAAGAACCGGCAAGCCACGCGATCCCCGCGAGAATACGCATAGTCAGCGGCCCAGCCGGAACTCCTGTTTGCCCGCCTTCACGGCGATTGCCTTCCCGTTCAGCCGCAACTCGAATGCGCCGTCACTTTCGACGCGCACCACGCCGCCTTCCGCGATCAGATCGACGACGTGTCCATTGAACCGGTAACGCCGGCAGCCGACACGCGCCGTTCCGTCTATACGCCACTCGAGGCGATTGCGGGGCGCATCCGGTTTCAGTCCGACTCCGTATTCGAGTAGGTAGAGAATCGGTCCGATGCCGCTCCAGCCTACGAAATTCTTGCGCGCGGGGCGGCCGGGTGCGGCTTCAGTGGGTGAGTAGTTCTCCCAAATTGTCCCGGTCTTTTCGAGAGTCGCGCTCACCGTCTCGATGTGCTCCAGGGCGATCGTGCGGGAGAGGTCGTGCTCGCCGTACGCTTCGAGACCGCGCAGGACCATGGTGTTGGTGGGTGCCCACACGGCGCCCTGCCAGTAAACTCCGGCGCGATAGGAGGGCTCGTCGGCCGCGCAGGTGGGGACGCGCCGCGGAGTGCCGAACGTTTTGGGATTGCGCAGATGGTCCGCGAGCGCCTTGGCCCGATCGGCGGAGGAGACTCGCGCGATCAACGGCCAGAATCCGGCGATGGTCTTCACTGGCGCCTGCTCGCCGTCCAGCTTCAAGTCCACATAAAAGCGCTTGGACGAATTCCACATCCGCTGGTTAATTCGACGCGAAACATCGGCGGCGTCAGCGCTGTACTTCTCGGCAACAGACGGCCGGTTGAGGAGCCGGGCCATCTCAGCGAGGTTGTTCGCGAACAGAACCATCTCGGAGGAGATATCGATGCCCGTGCCTCCACCCTTCAGATAGATGTTCCGCGGCGAGTCGTCCATGCTGGCCCAATCCGTCATGTAGAGGCCGTTGCCCTGGCGCAGGTGTTCGTCGAGGAACGCATAGTAGGCGGCGAGCGCAGGAAACACGCGGCCGATGCGATCGCGATCGCCGGTGTAGCGGTAGCTTTCGAGTTCCGCCCACGCCGCGATCGGGTGGTTGAGGTTGTCAAGCGTGAGATCCGGCAGGCGGCTCGGCGGTTTTCGGCCGACGTACTGGACCGGCGCGTCCGGCCCGAGGACTTTCATCTTTGGTCCGAAGCCGTCCCAGCCCCAGCGGCTAAAGAATGGCCGGCGCTCCGTGTTCACCCACTTGAAGTAGTCCTCGCCGGTGGCGCGCACAATTTCGCGCGCGATTTCGCCGTCCGCGTGCTGCTTCGCGTAAAAGTTATCGAGCGATCCGATTCCCGGAACCAGTTTGCCCGCGACGTTCGAGAACATCGTCATGAAGGCTGTATCCCAGAAATAGATGTTGTCGCTAAACGCGGCGTCGATGAACCGGGAAGGAAAGCCGCTGCCCGCGGCGGGTTCATGGAAATTGTGCGAAGCCAGTTCCCAGGCTTTCCAATACGCGGCAATCCATTTCGGTTTCGCGTCCAGGATCGGTTCGGGAAGCGTGGTCCGCAACTCCTCGAAGGTGGGCAGCGAGCCGCCGCGGACAGCGAGCGCCGTCGTCATCAGCAATACCGCCTCCCGCCGCCGCATCATCTCGTCTTCCAGAATCCGCGCAGGCTGTCGGCGCGCGAGCGGGGCAAGCGCTGGCTCATCGCTGGGAGCGCGCCAAACGGCTTGTGCGGCTCGGCTTGATACCAGTAGGCGACCGAAGCGTAGTCGTTCGCATGCACGTTGGCGTGCCCCGCTTCGATCGTGACGCGAATCGATTTCTCGAACATCACCGGGTCTTCGATGTGGTAGCGGTACATGGTCCACTTGCCCGAATACGCGTCCGGACCTTGCGTCGGTCCGGCAAGCGAAATGCCATGATAGGGCATTGAGTACGCGCCGCTCGGATAGCCCCAGGCGGCGCCGAAATAGTCTTCCGTTCCGGTGCCCGCAAGAGACGGCTGCGCCTCGCCGTCGATGTAGATCATGTCGTCGCCTTCCCCGAACCAGCCGAAATTCTTGATCGGGTTGATATGGTCGATCGACAGATTGCAGCCCGCGTAGTGACCGCGGCCCTGCGCGTCGAGGATCACGTAGTTGCCCGCGCCGCTCGTATTCACGATGTCGTTGGTTTTTCCGAAATCGAGGCCGGCATCCGCCAGGTCGACGGAGGCGGTAGTCGGATTGTTTCTGCGCCACTGCGCGTGGAACGCAAGTTCGCCCGCAGGCAGCCGGTCGTACGCCTCGTAGTCGACGTAGAAATAGACCGCGTGGGCGGGCTTTTCGCCATCGTTCGTCAGCGTGAGCCGCGCATGACGGGCGAAGGGCATGGGGAAGAAGCAATTCATCGCCGCCTGATTTTCGTTCAGCGGGCTGCCGCCGGAGACCATGTTGAGCGGCATCGAAGAATAGTGCGCAACCTTGGCGTGTCCGACGCCAAAGAAATCGCCGAGGGGCGACTCCACACTTGGCTGCGATTCGCCGTCCCAGTAGGCTCGCAGCACAAGGCGCCGCAGATAGTCGGGCTCACCATCGGCGATCGTCATCCAGATATGGCGGATCGAACCCGCGCCGTCGATTTCGGCGAGGGTGGCGGTTCCGCCCGCCTTCACACGGATGCGGTCGTCGTTCCTGCCCGTCTTGTCGCTGCTTGAGATGCGCTTCCGTCTGCCGGATCGCGCCTGCGATAGCCCTGCCAGTCCACCCGGGTTGGCCGGACGGGCCACGGCAGGTCCCTGAGCACGCAGGACGCCCGCGCCAGCCACTCCGACGCCCGCACCGAAAAGGTTCGACAGAAAGCCGCGCCGCACCGGATGATCGTGTTCCATGTTGGGGTCCTTAATTCTGCGGGGCAATCGGGACAATGGGATGCCGGCGCGGACGACACGGCGTGTTCGGCTTGGAAAGGTCCGGGGGCGTCCAGGCGGTGGTCCGCTTCAGCCGTTCGAGGCGCGCCTTCATGTCTCGCAGCACCGGGGCATAGCCGGTCTCGCGGATCACATTTCGCATTTCGTGTTCGTCGACCGCCAGATCATAAAGCTCGTTCGTGTCTGCCGGATCGAGGTATTCGATGTACTTGTAGCGGTCCGTTCGGACCGCTACAAGTGCCGGCGATTGCCAGATGCGCTCGACATACTCGTAGAAGATCTCGTTGCGCCACGGTACTCCGCGCGCACCCGTCAAAACGGGACGCAGGCTCCGGCCCGCGACATTCGCCGGAGTCGGTACGCCGCAGAAATCGAGAACCGTCGGACAAATGTCCAGATTCAGCGCCATCTGCGGCGGGGCCTGGCCCGCGCGAAACCCGGCCGGGTAACGCATCAGCAGAGGGATGCGCATGGACTCCTCGTAAGGCAGACGCTTGTCCACGAGGCCGTGCTCGCCAAGGAAAAAGCCGTTGTCCCCTGCGAATACGACCAGTGTATCGTTCGCCTGGCCGGTTTCGTCGAGAGCGTTTAAGACCCGGCCCACCGCTTCGTCGGCACTAACTACGCTCCGATAGAAGTCCTTGATGAAGCGCTCGTAGCTGCCCTTCATCTTGATCGGTCCGTCGAAGAACTCCTCGGCCTGGATGCACGCGCCTTTCACCACGTCCGCTTTTCCATTGGCGCGTACGTCTTCGCTCCAGGTGGGAGGCTTCGGGATTTCAGCGTGTGCGAATAGAGTCTTCAGGTGCTCCGGCGGAAGCTGCTCCGCGTGGGGAGATTTAATGCCGACGCACAAGGCGAAGGGCTTCTTGCCGTCTTGTTGCTTTAGGAAGTCCACCGCGAGCCCGCTCACCACTTGATCGACGTGTCCAGTGAACTTCCGCTCCGTACCATTCACGTTGAGCGTTGGATCGAAATAGATCCCCTGGCCCGGAAGGGCCGCCCAGTGGTCGAACCCGACCCGCGGCTTTGCGTCGTCGCCGATGTGCCATTTGCCCACATACGCGGTCCGATAGCCCGCGCCGTGCAGGAGTGCCGGGAATGTCTTTTCTTCGAAATCGAACCTCGGCGAGGAACCGTTGGTCTGCACACGATGCTGGTGTGCGTACCGGCCCGTGAGGATCGTCGCCCGGCTGGGACTGCACAGGCTGGTCGTCACAAAGCTGTTTAGAAAGACCGCACCTTCGCGGCCGATCCGGTCCATGTTGGGTGTTTTGACGAATGGGTGGCCGCGCAAGCTGAGCAGATCCCACCGCTGGTCGTCCGTCACGATATATAGGACGTTGGGCCGCCTCGCTGGAGCTGCAACCGCTCGCGAGAGGGGTCCGGCAGCCAACATCTGAACGAGGGACCGGCGGGTCATCGGCTGGATCGTATCAATCTTGTGATCGGAAGTCAACCTAGATGATCAAGATCTTGATTGTTTCTGGCTGAAATGATATCATCAGGCGACGAAATGCCCTTTGAAAAGCAGCCCTATGTCGCTGTCGATGCTCGTGCCGCCGACTGCGAGCAAGGTTGGCTCGCCATCTTCAACCGCTTGCGCGGAGTGCGTTCTGTTGCCATTGAGTGCTACCCGGGTGTCGACGAAGACGCCATCGCCAGCGAGGCATCCGCCGCGTTGCCGGATGCTTTCCTCTTCCTGACTTCCGGTGCGCGCCGCCCCGCGTGCGAGGTGGACCGCCTCATCGCTCCGTACCTTACGGAGGATCCGGTCTTCGGCCGCATTTGCGACCTGACCCTCGACCAATTCTTCGACAACGGCGCCGGCCCGGAGTTTCTCGCGGACCGGCCGCTCGTCGTCATCGGTCAGGGCGCGACGATGTTCCTTCCGAATCCCACTATCCTGATCTACGCCGACATGCCACGCTGGGAAATTCAGCAACGGCAGCGCCGAGGTGATTCCGCCGCCAAGGACTACAAGCGCGGCTACTTTGTCGACTGGCGCGTGGCCGACCGCTGGAAGCGGCCGCTGCTCGACCGCGCCGATTTCCTGCTCGACACGACCGACCGAGCCGCGCCAAAAATGATCACCGGCGAATCGTTCCGCGCCGCGCTCGCGGCCACCGCGCATCGTCCGTTTCGCGTCGTTCCCTTTTTCGACCCGGGTCCGTGGGGCGGCCAATGGATGCGGCGCGTTTGCGGACTGCCCGATGGACCGCCCAACTACGCCTGGTGTTTCAACTGTGTCCCCGAGGAGAACAGCCTGTTGCTTGGCTACGGGGATGTTCGGGTGGAGATTCCCGCAATGGATCTGGTTCTCCGTCACCCGCGCGAACTTCTCGGCGAGCGGGTCTACGAGCGCTTCGGCGCCGAGTTTCCGATCCGCTTCGATTTTCTCGACACGATGGACGGCGGCAACCTCTCGGTGCAAGTCCACCCACTTGCGCCATATGCCCGCGAGCACTTCGGTGTGGCATACACGCAGGACGAAAGCTACTACATCCTCGACGCCGGACCGGACGCGAGCGTCTACCTCGGCCTCAAAACCGGCGTGGACCGCGATCGGATGGTCGCCGATCTTCGCAGTGATTTCGACGCCGATTGCTATTTGACTCGTTGGCCCGCGCGGCGTCACGATCATTTTTCCATTCCCGCAGGCACGATTCACTGTGCGGGGCGCAACTGTCTAGTGCTCGAAATCAGCGCGACGCCCTACATCTTCACCTTCAAGTTGTGGGATTGGAACCGATTCGGTCTTGACGGCAAGCCCCGTCCGATTCACCTGGACCATGGGCTCGCCAATCTGCAGTGGGAGCGCGACACGGAATGGGTCCGCGGCAACCTGCTGACGCCTTGCGAACCGGTCGCCTCCGGCGAATCCTTCCGCGAGGAGCGTACGGGCCTCGATCGCTCTCAGTTCATCGAAACCCGCCGCCATTGGTTCCGCGGCCCGGTCCGGCACTCGAATGGCGCCACGGTGAACGTGCTGAATTTGGTGCAGGGAGACGAAATCACGGTCGAAAGTCCGTCCGGCTCGTTTGAGCCGATGGTGATTCACTATCCTGAGACCTTCATCGTTCCGGCCGCCGCCGGCGACTACATCATTCGACCCTCCGGACCCTCGCTCGGCACAGAATGCGCCACCGTGAAGGCGTACGTGAGGGATTGCGGATGACCGGCCTCGACCTGCACCTCGACACCCGCGCGCTGACGATCGGCTATGGCTCCGGCGTCTTCGGACCGGCGGTCGAAGTACGCCGCCTCGAGCAGATTCGTGCGACGCTCCGCGACCCGGCGTGTGCCGGTCCGGATCCTGTCTACGCCATCGCGATGGATGTCGGCAAGCCGGAACATCTCGCCGAATTGAAGGCCCGCAACCTTTTGTTCGGCGCCATGGTCTTCGCAGCGGGACGCCTCGGCAGCGAGCCTGTCCGCACGCAAGGCCACGTCCACCGCGCGTCGCCGGTCCATGGATGGTCGACGCCCGAACTCTACGAGATCTGGTCCGGCCGTGCCATCGTCCTGATGCAGGAACGCGCGAATGAAGACCCGGGCCGCTGTTTTGCTGCGGAGGCCGGACCGGGGGAACACATTGTCGTGCCTCCCGGGTGGGCGCACGCCACACTCAGCGTCGATCCAGACACGCCTTTGTCGTTCGGCGCCTGGTGCGACCGCGACTACGGATTCGAGTATGACGACCTGCGCCGGCTCGGCGGGCTCGCGTGGTTCGCCGAGTGGAATGCCGAAGGACGGCTCGAATGGCACCCCAATTCGCGCTACGCTCAATCGCGCCTGATCTCCGGGCATGCGATCGCGCCGAAAACGCTGGGCGTTGAGGACGATTCGCCCATCTACACCCAGTTCGAGCGCGATCCGGCCCGTTTCCAATGGGTATCGAAACCAGCCACAATGGAAAGGTTCTGGGCTGAAATCTAGATCGAAACCTCGAAATGGCCGAAACCCTCACCGACCGCGAGCAACGGATTCTCGAACTACTATCAAGGTCCGGTAGCGTAACCGTTCAGAATCTGTGCGACGCGCTGCACGTCTCTCCCGCGACGGCGCGCCGTGAGTTGCAGTCGCTCGAAACCAAGGGCCGCCTGCGGCGCACGCACGGCGGCGCGGTGCCGAACGAACCGCTGCTCTATGAGGGTTTCCGCAACGACTCGAGCTTCAAGGAGCAGATCGGACGGCACGCCGAAGAAAAGCGGCGGATCGCGATTGCTGCCGCCGAGATGATCATGGCCGGCGAAACCATTGCGCTGACATCCGGCACGACGACGACGCTGGTGACCCGCAACATCCCTCATCGTTCCGGCATCACCATCATCACGAGCACCGTCAATATCGCGATGGAACTCAGCAATCGCGCCGACATCACCGTGGTCGTGACAGGCGGCGTTCTCCGGCCGGGCTGGTTTTCACTCGTTGGCCCCAACGCCGTCGATTCGGTGCGTCACTTCTTTCCGGATCGCGTGTTCGTTGGGACCAACGGCCTCGATCCAGAGCGCGGAGTCACTACCTTCAACCCGGAGGAGATGGCGGTCGACCGGATGATGATCCGCCAGGCCAAGCAGAAGATCGCAGTCGCCGATCACAGCAAGCTGGGGGTGGTCGCTACTTGCCTGGTCTGTCCGCTGGATGAGATTGACATGCTCATCACCGACACTGGCGCGACCGATGAAATGGTGGCCGCCTTCGAGGCCAACGGCGTCCGTGTAATCCGCGTGTAGATTATTGTCCGCCCAGATTCTGTTTC